>NZ_JBSHNE010000011.1:0-268330 GCF_053646035.1 Streptomyces sp. NPDC055287
CGCACCCACCCCAAACAACAACGTCGGCCTTCAAGACCACAACCGGGTCCTGAAGGCCGACGTCACGCGAAGGGCCGAATTAACCAACAGCGTCCTTACTACGGACCGGCCCTCCCTGGCGTACCGCGTCCGTCAGCCGAGCTCGGGGGAGCGCTCGCCCGAGCCCTCCAGTTCCAGTACCCACACCTCGTTGGACCCCTCGCGCAGAACGGGCCCGGGAACATAGAGGGCCTTCTGGGGACCCGCCGCCCAGTACCGTCCCAGGCAGAAGCCGTTCACCCACACGAAGCCGCGCTCCCAGCCAGGGAGCCTCAGCGAGGCATCGCCCGCACCGCGCACTTCGAACGTTCCCCGGAACAGCCCCGAAGCGCCCGCTTCCGGGGAACGGAACGCGACCTTCACGAGTGCGTCCGGGGCGTCGAACGCGTCCAGGGACAGCCCCCGCGCCCGTACGCCGTGCAGGTACTGCCGCTCATGCAGGACGCCCCCCGTGATGCCCTTCGACTCGGCGACACGAGGCCCGTAATTGACCCGCCCCAACGACTCCACCCACAGCTCCACCGCAGCGGGCCCCGCCACCGGCTCGTCCAGCGCCGCGTAGTCGCCCGCACCGGCGCCGAGCACCCCCGCCCGCACCCCGTCGACGTACACCACGGCCCGGTCCCGCAGCCCCGTCACGCCCAGCGGATACGCCTGCCGCGGCCCCGGCACCTGCACCCGGTAGCGGACAAGCCCCCGGTCCACCCCCAGGTCCTCGAACGTCGGCGGCATCGCACGCTCCGTCTCCGGCCCGCCGAGCGCTTCCAGTACGTCGCCGAGCGGCGCCCACCGCGTGATCCGTGCGACGACCGGCCCTCCCAACGCGCCGGGCGCGGCCGGCACATCGGGCAGCGGAGCCCCGCCGTCCTGGTAGCGCGCCAGGACGTCCCGGAACAGCCAGAACTTCTCCGTGGGGCGGCCGTACTCGTCGATGGGCGCGTCGTAGTCGTACGACGTCACGGTCGGCTGGAGCTCACCCCCGTGGAGCTGCCCGGAGCGGTTCGCCCCCGACCAGCCCGCGAAGTTCGTGCCCCCGTGCGCCATGTAGATGTTGACCGAGGCGCCGCACTGAAGAATCTCGTTCAGCGCCGCCGCCGCGTCGGCGGGATCCCGTACGACGTGCTCGGCGCCCCAGTGGTCGAACCACCCGCACCAGAACTCCATGCACATCAGAGGACCCGAAGGCTGGTAGCGGCGCAGGGTCTCGAAGCCCTTACGCGCCTCCGACCCGAAGTTCACCGTCGCCAGCACCCCCGGCACCGACCCGCCCGTCAGCATGTGGTCCTCGGGCCCGTCGGACGTGAACAGCGGGACGCTCACACCGCACTCCCGCAGGAACTCCGTCAGATGCCGCAGGTACACCTGGTCCGAGCCGTAACTGCCGTACTCGTTCTCGACCTGCACCATGATCACCGGGCCGCCCCGGTCGATCTGCCGGTCCACCACCTGGGGCAGCAACTGCCGGAACCACCGCTCCACATGACCCAGATACTCCGCGTCGCGCGTGCGCACGCGCGTGCCGAGCGTCCCCGTCAGCCAGTGCGGCAGCCCGCCGTTCTCCCACTCGGCACAGATGTAGGGCCCGGGACGGACGATCGCCCACAGCCCCGCCTCCCGCGCCGCGTCCAGGAACCGGCCCAGCGCGTCCGCGTCACGCAGCCGCCCGGGCTCCGGCTCATGCAGATTCCAGGGAACGTACGTCTCCACACAGTTCAGCCCCATGGCGCGCAGCATCGCCAGCCGGTGCCCCCACTGCCCCTCGTGCACCCGGAAATAGTGCAAAGCGCCCGACAGCAGCCGCACCGGCCGCCCGCCCACCAAGAAATCCTTCTCACCCACCGTGAAGTCAGCCACGGTCCCCGCCTCTCGCTCCACTGCCAGCGCCTCCACCTCACCCTCTGGCGGCCGAGCGGTCCATGGACAAAGATCAGCGCTGGTTGGACACAACGGCGAACCGACGGAACGGACGGGCAGCGGACGGTCCGGACGACGGGCAGCAGACGGAGAACGGACGACCGGAAGCCGACGGAACGGGCGGCGTAACGCCGACCGGGCAGCCACCCGAGCGGGCAGGGAGGAAACGAAGCGGATGTACCACACCTGGATGCGCTATTTCACCCCCAGCCCCACCCACCACAAGCTGGGCCTCGTCTGCCTCGGAGTCGGCCTCCAGCACGGCACACTGCCGACCGTCGGCCCCCGCACCCTCGACCACCACGTCGCCGTCGTCGTCAGCGCCGGCAGCGGCTGGTACCGCGGCCCCGACGGGCGACGCGTCGCAGTCACCGCCCCCGCCCTGATCTGGCTCATCCCCGGCGTACCGCACCATTACGGACCCGACCCGGCCACCGGCTGGGACGAGAGCTTCGTCGACTTCACCGGCCCCGCCACCACCACCTACACCGAACTCGGCTACATAGAGCCCGACCGTTCCGTCGTCCCCCTCGCCGACACCGCGGCCGCCCGCGCCGCCGTCGGCCGCATCGCCCGCGCCGCGCGCCGCGGGAACCCGCTCCTCGAAGTCGAGACCGGCGCCGCCGTCCACGAGCTCCTCGTCGCCCTGCGCCGCGCCCGCGCCGACCTCGGAGCCGACGGAGACCCCGTACTCCAGGCCCTCGCCCGCGACGCCTTCCAGCCCCTGTCCGTCACCGAACACGCCTCCCGCAACGGCATGACCCCCGCAGAGCTGCGCGCCGCCGTACGCCGCGGCGCCGGATGCAGCCCCAAGGACTACCTCCTCGGCATCAGGCTCGGCCGCGCCAAGGAACTCCTCGCCGCCACCGAACTCCCCGTCGCCGCCGTCGCCCGCCGCGTCGGCTACGACGACCCCGCCTACTTCTCCCGCCTCTTCACCCGCCGCGTCGGCACAGCTCCCGTGCGCTTCCGCGAGCAGCAGGGGCGGGCCGTCCACGGCGGCTGGAGCCACCAGATCCCAGATCCCGAACACCCTCCGACCATCGCGACCCGACCGACGTAAGCTCGCTGACCATGACCTCCAGCGAATCCAGCGAAATCGACGAGTCCGTCATCGCCGAACTGGGCCGGCTGCGCGACAGCATCGACAACATCGACGCCGCCGTCGTCCACATGCTCGCCGAGCGCTTCAAATGCACCCAGCAGGTCGGCCACCTCAAGGCGCAGCACCAGCTGCCCCCCGCCGACCCGGCCCGCGAGGCCCGCCAGATCGTCCGCCTGCGCGAACTCGCCGAAAACGCCAAACTCGATCCGGCCTTTGCCGAGAAGCTGCTCAATTTCATCATCGCGGAGGTCATCCGCCACCACGAAACGATCGCCAAGTCCTAGCGCCGGCCTCCGGCAGACCGGCCGGTCCCTTGGGCTTCGCGCGGTCTCCGCCGGGCGACGCCCTGCGAACCCCGGCCCGCCGCAGGGGTGCCTGCCGGACGGGACCGGGTGTTGCGACCACCCGCTGCGCCACCCGCACACCATCGGGCAGCATGTCCCCATGTCCGTACTGACGCGCGACGAAGCGCAGACCCGAGCCCAGCTCATCGACGTCCACCGGTACACGATCGCACTCGATCTGAACCGCGGCGACGAGACCTTCGACTCCCGCACCGTTGTCCACTTCACCGCCCGCACGGCCGGGAACACCTTCGTCGAGCTCAAGCCCGCAGTCCTGCGCACCGCCACCCTCGACGGACAGCCACTGGACCCCGAAACGCTCGTCGAGAACCGTCTCCCCCTCACCGGCCTCACCGCAGGCGAGCACGAGCTGCGCATCGAGGCCGACATGCGCTACTCCCGCACCGGCGAAGGCGTGCACCGCTTCACCGACCCCACCGACGGCGAGACGTACGTCTACACCCAGCTCTTCCTGGAAGACGTCCAGCGTGTCTTCGCCGCCTTCGACCAGCCGGACCTCAAGGCCGTCTTCGCCCTCACCGTCACCGCCCCCGAAGCCTGGACCGTCCTCGGCAACGGCGTCGCCGAACACCAGGGCGCGGGCCGCTGGACACTCGCCCCCACCCCCCTCATCTCCACCTACCTCGTCGCCGTCGCCGCGGGCCCCTGGCACTCCGTACGCACCCAGCACGCCGGCCTGCCCTTCGGCATCCACTGCCGCCGCTCCCTCGCGCCGTACCTGAACGCGGACGCCGAGGAGATCCTCGAGATCACCCGCGCCTGCTACGACCGCTACCACGACAAGTTCGAAGAGCCCTACCCCTTCGACTCCTACGACCAGGCCTTCGTCCCCGAATTCAACGCCGGCGCCATGGAGAACCCCGGCCTGGTCATCTTCCGCGACGAGTTCATCTACCGCTCCGCCGTCACCGACACCGAACGCCAGACCCGCGCCATGGTCATCGCCCACGAAATGGCCCACATGTGGTTCGGCGACCTCGTCACCCTCCAGTGGTGGGACGACATCTGGCTCAACGAGTCCTTCGCCGAGTACATGGGATACCAGACACTCACCGAGGCCACCCGCTTCACCGACACCTGGACCGACTTCGCCGTCGCCCGCAAGGGCTGGGGGTACGACGCCGACCAGCGCCCCTCCACCCACCCCGTCGCCCCCGACCCGGACGCCGTCCCCGACACCGCGTCCGCCATGCTCAACTTCGACGGCATCTCGTACGCCAAGGGCGCCTCCGCACTGCGCCAGCTCGTCGCGTGGCTCGGCGAGAAGGACTTCCTGGCCGGTATCAACACCCACTTCGCCCGCCACAAGTTCGCCAACGCCACCCTCGCCGACTTCATCGACAACCTGGCCTCCGCCACCGACCGCGACGTCCACGCCTGGGCCGAACAATGGCTCCGTACGAGCGGAGTCGACACCCTCGTCCCCGCGACGGGCGAGACCGAAGGCATGTGGCACGTCACCGTCGACCAGCAGGGGAGCCGGCCCCACCGCCTCGCCGTCGGCGCCTACGACCGCGACCCCCTCGACGGCCGGAGCCTGGTCCTGCGCGAGCGGTTCGAACTGGACGTGCCGCAGGGCGAGTCCGTGACCGTACGCCCCGGCCGCCGCCCCGCGCTCGTCGTCCTCAACGACGGTGACCTCACCTACGCCAAGATCCGCCTCGGCGAGGAGTCCGAAGAGGTGGTACTGCGCAACCTTTCCGCCGTACCGGATCCGCTCACCCGCGCCGTCCTGTGGAACTCCCTGCGGGACATGGTCCGCGACGGCGAACTCGAACCCCGCACCTACCTGGAGACGGCCCTCACCCACCTCCCCGAGGAAACCGACCTCGCGATCGTCCAGGGCGTACTCGCCTTCGCCCACACCCAGATCGCGGACCGCTACCTCCCCGCCGCCGAACGCCCCACCGCACTCACCACCCTCAGAAGCATCTGCCGCGACCTCATCCGCCGCACCGAAGACGGCAACGGCACCGGCCTGCGCCTCACCGCCGTACGCCACTTCATCGACGCCGCCTCCCAGCCCGACGGCATCCAGGACTGGCTCCACGGCGGCAGCGTCCCGGGCGGCCCCGAACTCGACCCCGAACTGCGCTGGCGCATCCTGCGCCGCCTCGCCGTACTCGGCGCCACCGACGAAGCCGCCATCGCCGCCGAACTCGACCGCGACCCCAGCGCCACCGGCCAGGAAGGCGCCGCCCGCTGCCGCGCCGCCCTGCCCGCACCGGAGGCCAAAGCCGCGGCCTGGACCCGCATGTTCGGCGACGACAGGCTGTCCAACTACCTGTTCACCGCCACCGCCCAGGGCTTCTGGCAGCCCGAACAGACCGATCTCGTACGCGACTACATCCCCCGCTTCTACGGAGACGCCAAGGCCGTCGCCGACCGCCGGGGCCCCGCCATCGCCGAAGCCGCGGGCCGCTACGCCTTCCCCCACTACGCCGTCGACAATGACTCCCTGCGCCTCGGCGAGGACTTCCTGAGCGGCGCCGAGATGATCCCGTCCCTGCGCCGCAAACTGACCGACCAGCTCGACGACCTGCGCCGGGCCATCGCGGTACGGGAGAACTGACAACCACCCCCGGGGGGCCCGGCCCGCAGCGGCGTCACCGCCGCCACCCGGGCCGGGCCCCCGTATCACCTGCGCCGAACGCCACTCCACCCACTCGCGGGGCAGTACCACTTTCGGGTTGAGATCGTTGAGCACTCCGGACGCGCCGGCTCCTTCCTGTACACGCTGGTGTGCCAGCCAAGCGCACCGAAGGACCTCGCATGAGTACGCCGCCCCCCGGCACCCCCCTCCCGCCCCTCGCAGGCGGCGCAGGCGGGCCCGCTGCCCTGCGGCCCCTGCTCGACACCGTCCTCGACGCCCTCCGCGAAGGCGCCCTCGCCCGCGGCGGCCCGCTCCCCGCCGGCGGACCCGACGCCGTCACGGCGCGACTCCTCGACACCGCCCGGCCCGTACTCCCCGGCACCGGCACCGGCGCGGAAGAAGCCCTCCGTACCCTCGTCCAGGCCCTCGCCCACGGCGCCGCCGACCCGGCCGACCCGCTGTGCGCCGCACACCTGCACACCCCGCCGCTCGCCGTCGCCGTCGCCGCCGACCTCGCCGCGTCCGCACTCAACCCGTCCATGGACTCCTGGGACCAGGCCCCAGCCGCCTCCGCCCTCGAAGCCCAGGTCACCCGCACGCTGGCCGCCGAGGTCTACCCCCAAGCTCCCGCACCCGACGCCCTCGTCACCACCGGCGGCACGGAAGCCAACCAGCTCGCCCTCCTCCTCGCCCGCGAGCGCCACGGCCCCGTACAGCTCGTCCACGGCGCCAACGCCCACCACTCGCTGCCCCGCGCCGCCTGGCTCCTCGGCCTTCCCGATCCGGTGACCGTCCCCGCCCCCACCGGCGTCATCGACCTCGCCGCACTCGACGAAGCCCTCACCGACCTGCGCCGCCCCCTCCTCGTCGCCGCCACCGCAGGGACCACCGACACCGGCCAGATCGACCCGCTCCCCGAAATCGCGGCCCTCTGCGCACGCCACCGCGCCGAACTCCACATCGACGCCGCATACGGCGGCCCGCTCCTCTTCAGCGACGTACACACCTCCCGCCTCGACGGCCTCGACCGCGCCCAGAGCGTCACCCTCGACCTGCACAAACTCGGCTGGCAGCCCGTCGCCGCAGGACTCCTCGCCGTCCCCACCGCGGCCGGCCTCGACCCCCTCGGCCACCAGGCCGACTACCTCAACGCGGACGACGACACCGAAGCGGGCCTCCCCGACCTCCTCGGCCGCTCCCTGCGCACGACCAGGCGCCCCGACATCCTCAAGATCGCCGTGACGCTCCGCGCCCTCGGCCGCCAAGGACTCGCCGACCTCGTCGACCGCACTTGCGCCGCCGCCCAGCACCTCGCCGACCTCGTCGAGAAGACCCCCGGCCTCGAGCTCCACGACCGACCCACCATCAGCACCGTCCTCTTGCGCCCCACCGGCGCCACGGACGACGACATCGCGGCCGTCCGCCGCGGCCTCCTCACCCAAGGACGCGCCGTCCTCGGCCGCGCCCGCGCCGACGGCCGCCTCTGGCTCAAAGCCACCGTGCTCAATCCCCACACCACCCGCGGCGACCTAGAAGCACTCCTCGCACACGTCTCCCACCCCGCACCCATGCCACTTCCGGAAGGCAGCACCCACCGATGACCGCCGCCCGCCAGCACCATGAACCCGAACAGCCCCACGACCTGGTGGGCATCGGCATCGGCCCGTTCAACCTCTCCCTCGCCGCCCTCGCCGACGGCGTACACGGCGGCCTGGCCACCGCCTTCTACGAACAACGCCCCGCCTTCCACTGGCACCCCGGCCTCCTCATCGACGGCGCCACCCTCCAAGTCCCCTTCCTCGCCGACCTCGTCACCCTCGCCGACCCCGCCAGCCCCTGGTCCTTCCTCAACTACCTGCGCACCCGAGAACGGCTCTTCCCCTTCTACTTCTCCGAGCGCTTCCACATCCAGCGCGCCGAGTACGACGCCTACTGCCGCTGGGTCAGCGACAGCCTCCCCGGACTCCACTTCGGCCACCAGGTCGACGCCGTCCGCTGGAACGCCGAACGCGAGGCCTTCGAAGTCGACTTCACCCAGCTCGACGCCGACGGCGAAGCCGAAGCCCTCGGCCGCGCCTACACCCGCAACGTCGCTGTCGGCGTCGGCACCCAGCCCTACATCCCCGAACCCCTCAAACCACTCGCCGAAGCCCCCACGGTCCCCGTCATCCACTCGTCCGCGTACCTCGATCACCGCCAACGGGTCCTGTCCGCCGAGCACATCACCGTCATCGGCTCAGGACAGTCCGGCGCGGAGGTCTTCCTCGACCTGCTGCGCGCCCGCCCCGCGTGCCGCGAAAAGATCACCTGGCTCGCCAGGACCGAGGCCTTCGCCCCCATGGAGTACTCCAAGCTCGGCCTGGAGCACTTCACCCCCGACTACAGCCGGTACTTCCACGCCCTGCCCGAGTCCGTACGCGACGACCTCGGCCCCCGCCAGTGGCAGCTCCACAAGGGCATCGACGCCGATACCATCGCGGCCATCCACGACGAGCTCTACCAGCGCACGCTCCACGGCGGCTGGCCCGACGCGGTCCTCACCCCCGGAGTCTCCGTACGCACCGCCGGCCGCGTCGGCACCACCAAGGTCGAACTCCACCTCGAGCACCTCCAGCAGGGCACCCGCTCCCGCCTCACCACCGACGCCGTCGTTCTCGCCACCGGCTACCGCGAACGTCCCCTGGGACAGCTCCTCGCCGGACTCGACGCCCACATCCGCCGCGACGCCGCCGAGCGGCCCCGGATCGACGACCAGTTCCGTATCGTCCTCGACCCCGCCGTGACCGGATCGGTGTACGTACAGAACGCCGAACGGCACACCCACGGCGTCGGCGCACCCGACCTCGGCCTCGCCGCGTGGCGCAGCGCGACGATCCTCAACTCCCTCACCGGCATGGACCCCTACCCGCTGCCGAGCCGGACGGCCTTCACCAGCTTCGGCCTCGAACGCCGCGAGGCGCCCCGGGTCCCCGCCCAGAAACCGGCCCTCACCCCGCTGGCCCAGGGCCACTGACTTTCCGCGCCACGAGCAGGCGGCGGCGCGGTGACCGCTTCAGCTCCCGACATGCTCCAGGGCCGGCCGGAACTGGTCGTAGAAGCTCACCTTGAGCCGGAAGGCCCGCTCCTCCACCTTCCTGAAACAGTCGGCCGCCCTCTCGGCGACGAGAACTGGCTCAACCGCGTGGCCAGGCGATCGGAGTCGTCGACAGCCGGGACACTGCCGCGAGCGAGTTCGCCTCGGCGTCGTGCACGTGATGCGGAAAGCGGAGTCGGCCTCCAGCAGGAGGAACAAGGCGACCGTACTCAGGATCAGCAACGTGATCTTGGGGAGCGCGATACGGGGAGCCAGCTTGTCCAGCCACCCGAGCAGAACGGCGATGCCGACCGTGGTCATGGGGGCGAACGCCATCCGCTCGGCCGGCGGCGAAGGCCGCTGGTCATCCCCCGCCCCGGCCTCCGCCCCGCTGTCGTCGCGACGACCGTACACCGGCACCATCAGGCCGCCCGGGGAATGAGGACACCGCTCCCCAAGACCTCCCACCGCCTAGAACACCGGCACACCGTCCCGCGTCAGCTTCCAGCCCACCACCGCGAACTCCGCCGGATCCAGCGTCCCCTTCGCCTTCACCCACGTGATGATCGTGTTGCGGATCTCCTCCGAATTGGCCCACAACTGCTTCGCGCCCGCGACATGCGGAAACGCCCCGCCGCCACTCGCCCGGTAATTGTTGACCGCCAGGACGAACTCCGCCGCCGCCTCCACCGGCCTGCCCTCGAAAGCGAGATTCACGATCCGCGAACCGGCCGGCTTCGCGATGTCGATCTCGTACGTCACCCCCGACACCACGTCGTAGTTGTAGTCAGGGGTGTTCCCCGCGTTCGTCAGCTTCGACGTGTCCACCGGAGCCCCCGCAGCGGTCTGCACGTAGTACCGCGCCGAGAACTCCAAGTACTCCTTCAGCTGCGCACCGGTCAGCAGCCGCGCCTCAAGCGTGTTCTCGAACGGGTACAGACCCGCCGCGTCCTTGATCGTCACCTTGCCCGCGGGCACCGCCGCCGTCCGCGAGAAACACGACGCCTGCGACAGCACCGGCAGTGCTGCGTACGCCCCGCCCGCCAGCGCCGCCTTCACCGTCTCGGCCTGTACATGGTTGATCAAGTCGATCAGCGGCTCGTCCTGCCACGGCGCCTGCGCCGTCGTCATCGCCGCCGTCGACGTACCGATGACCTGATTGACGTACGCCACGACCTTCGCGTGCTCGTCACCGAGCAGCTTCGTGATCTCCGGGTCCTCCGCGACCGTGTTGGAGTTCAGGACCTTCGCCCCGACCTTCTCCACCGTCCAGCGGCCCTTCGACCACACCAGGTCGAAGTCGAAGAGCGTCAGCCGCTGCCCCCACTTCAGCGGCTCCGACAGGACGACCTTTTTGCCTGTCTCCTTGTTCTCCACGAAGTACTCGGCAATCTCCGTGTGCGCGTGCCCCACCAGGATCGCGTCGATCCCGGGAACCTGCTCGGCCACCAGGCCGGCCGCGTTCTCGACGTACGGAAGCTGGTCACCGTACGACGACGTGCCGCTCGAACCCGAGTGCGCCGACACGATGACCACGTCCGCGCCCATGGAACGGAGCTTCGGCACCCACTTCGCCGCCTGCTCCTCGAGACCCGGGAACGTCATCTTCCCCTGCACGTTCTGCTTGTCCCAGATCGCGATACCCGGGTTGGTCAGACCGAGCACCGCCACCCGCACATCACGGCCGTGCGGCGTACGCAGCCTCTTCATGAAGTACGGAGGAAACGCCGGGCGCAGCGTCTTCGCGTCCAGAGCGTTCGCGCCGAGGAGCGGAAAGTCGCACTGCTCCTCGAACTTCCGCAGCACCGGTATGCCGTAGTTGAACTCGTGGTTCCCGAGAGCGGCCGCGTCGTACCCGATCGCGTTCATCGACTGTGCCATCGGGTGCACAGGGCCGTGCTTCGCGGTGATCGGGTCGACCTTGGCGTAGTAGTACGACAGCTGCGTTCCCTGGATGGTGTCGCCCGCGTCGATGAGCAGCGTGTTACGGCGGCCCTTCTCCTCGCGGATCTGGTTCACCAGAGTGGAGATCTTCGCCAGGCCCACATCGTTGTGCGCCTTGTCGTCGAACTCCTTGTCCGTGAAGTAGTCCCAGTTGAAGACATTGCCGTGCAGGTCCGTCGTGCCCATGACGGTGAAGGAGTACCGCTTCGGCGGACGCCCGGAACGATGGCCCTGCCCGTGTGCTTCAGCGGGAGCGGCCATGGCCCCGCCGGCCACGGCCACACCGGCTCCGGCGGCGGCCGACCGGCCCAGGAACGTCCTACGGTTCAGCGGCATCTCTTGTCTCCTCGTTCCGTACTGCGGTGGCGACTTGGGTCGTAACTACGGGGTGCGCAACGTGACGCGCGTAGATTCTGGCCCAGTGAGCCACACGCGCAACACCCCTCCTGCGTTTCGATCTGATGACCACCCGCTGTCCCACCCGGGTGCGACAGTGGAGAACGTGACCGACGAACGAACGAACCCCACACCTGGCCACTCCGTCCCCTACGGCACCCCCGAAGCCCCCCGCCTCGCCGTCCAGGGCGAAGCACGCCTCGAATTCGACCCCGAAACCGCCCACATCGGCATCACCGTCAGCGCCCGCGGTACGGACCGCCGCACCGCACTCGACGACCTCACCCGGCGCAACGCACTCGCCCTCGACCTCGTCAAAAGCTACGGCGACGCCGTGGAAAAGCTGGAAACCGGCGCCTTCTCCATCAGCCCCGAACTCACCAGGCACGGCCGCGGCGACCGCGTCCGCGCCTACCACGGACGCGTACACCTCACCGCCGTACTGACCGACTTCACCGCACTCGGGGAACTCACCACCCGCCTCGCCGACCTCGACCTCACCCAGGTCGACGGCCCCTGGTGGTCCATGCGCCCAGACTCACCCGCCCACGGTGAAGTGCGCCGCCAAGCCGTACGGGAAGCCGTCAAACGCGCCCGCGAATACGCCCAGGCCCTCGGCGCCGACCTCGCCGCCCTCGTCGAACTGGCCGACCCCGGAGCGGAAGACGCCCACCCGCTGCACGTCGGCTACGCCGGCGGCGTCGCGCGCCGGGCCATGAGCTCCGAAATGGCCGAGGACGCCCCCGCCCTCGACCTCGAACCTCAGCGCCAGACCCTCCACGCCCTCGTCAACGCCCGCTTCACCATGACCCCGCCCCAGCTCTGACACCCCGGGAGAAACCGCGCACGGGAACACCCACCGAATGCTCATCAGAGCACCCCCGTGCACAATTCAACACTTGTCAATAACCTTTCATGCAAAGGTTGTTGGACAGTCACGTGCAGCCAATTACCTACTGACTGGTAAGCCCTAGGCTCGACATATGCGCCGAGCCAAAATCGTTTGTACCCTGGGGCCCGCCACCGACACATACGACCAGATCAAGGCACTGGTCGAAGCCGGAATGGACATCGCCCGCTTCAACCTCAGCCACGGCACCTACGCCGAACACGAAGAGCGCTACCAGCGCGTACGCAAAGCCTCCGACGAAACCGGCCGCAGCGTCGGCGTACTCGCCGACCTTCAAGGCCCGAAGATCCGCCTCGGACGTTTCCGCGAGGGACCCGTACTCCTTGAACGAGGCGACGAGTTCACCATCACCGTCGAACCCGCCGAAGGCGACCGCCACACCTGCGGTACCACCTACCACGGCCTCGCCACCGACGTCACCACCGGCGAACGCATCCTCGTCGACGACGGCAAAGTGACCCTCGAAGTCACCGGCATCGAAGGACCCCGCGTCCGCACCCTCGTCATCGAAGGAGGCATGGTCTCCGACCACAAAGGCCTCAACCTCCCCGGCGTCGCCGTATCCGTACCCGCACTCTCCGAAAAGGACATCGAAGACCTCCGCTGGGCCCTGCGCACCGGAGCCGACATCATCGCCCTCTCCTTCGTGCGCAGCGGACGCGACATCGAAGACGTCCACCGCATCATGCGAGAGGAAGGCCGCCACCTCCCCGTCATCGCGAAGATCGAGAAGCCGCAAGCCGTCGAAAACATCGACGACATCGTCGCCGCCTTCGACGGCATCATGGTCGCCCGCGGCGACCTCGGCGTCGAAATGCCCCTCGAACAAGTCCCGATCGTCCAGAAGCGAGCCATCAAACTCGCCAAGCGCAACGCCAAACCGGTCATCGTCGCCACCCAAATGCTCGACTCCATGATCGAGAACTCCCGCCCCACCCGCGCCGAAGCCTCCGACGTCGCCAACGCCGTCATCGACGGCACCGACGCCGTCATGCTTTCCGGCGAAACCAGCGTCGGCAAATACCCCATCGAGACGGTCAAGACCATGGGCCGCATCGTCGAAGCCGCCGAGGAAGACATCCTCGCCAAGGGACTTCCGCCCCTCACCGAACGCAACAAGCCCCGCACCCAGGGCGGAGCCGTCGCCCGCGCCGCGGCCGACATCGGCGACTTCCTCGGCGCCAAATTCCTCGTCGCCTTCACCCAGTCCGGCGACACCGTCAAACGCCTCTCCCGCTACCGCTCACCCATCCCGCTGCTCGCCTTCACTCCCGACCCGGCGACCCGCTCCCAGCTCAACCTGACCTGGGGCGTCGAGACCTTCCTCGGCCCCCACGTCGACTCCACCGACGCCATGGTCGCCCAGGTCGACGAACACCTCCTGCGCATCGGCCGCTGCCAGAAGGGCGACGTCGTGATCATCACCGCCGGGTCCCCGCCCGGCATCGCAGGCTCCACCAACCTCGTCCGTGTCCACCACATCGGCGAAGACGACGTTCCCAGGTAACCACCTGCCGACCTGAGGCAACCCACCTGCCGACCTGGCGACACGGGCAAACGGCCCCCACACCCCAGGGGGCCGACCCCGGCAGCCACCCAGGTCACCACCCCTACGGTGCGACGATCTCGAACGCCGGATCCGGCTTGTCCAGCACACCCCACACCCGCTGCAACAAAGCCGGATCACCCTCCGCCCGGATGTCCCCCAGCCCCTTGCCACCGAGCAACGCCAACAACTGCGCCTTGGTCATCGTCAACGTCACCCCGGCCCCAGGACTCCGCTCACCACTGCTGCGATACGTCAGCACCCCGTTCGCCAGCGACAGGTGCCACACCCGGCCCAACGACGGCAACGCCCAGTCCATCGCCACCCGCACATCCCACGCCCTCGGACCGTTCACCCGGATCGCCACCGAATCGATCAACTGGTCGACGGTCAGCGCCGTCAGCAGGTCCGCACCGGACGTGGAAGCCGACGGAGGCCTCACCCCCTCGCGCAGCTCCAGAGCCCCGGTGAGACAGAAGTTCCGCCACACGGCGTTCTCTGTGGCATACCCCAACCTCTCGTACACCGACGCCAGTTCCCGGCGCGCCCGACGGTCCTCCGGCCGCGCGAACACACAGTGGTTCAACAGCGTCGCCGCGAACCGCAGATCACCGTCCCGGGCGAACGACTTCGCCTTGGCGACCGTCGCCCGTACGCCGCCCATCGCACGGACGTAACGCTTCGCCTCCTCCACCGGGGGGTGCTCCCACAGATGAGCCGGGTTCCCGTCGAACCACCCCATGTACCGCTGGTAGATCCCCTTCACGTTGTGGCTGAGCGACCCGTAATACCCCCGGTTCGCCCACACGCGCGCCAGCGCCGGTGGCAACTCGATCTCCTCGGCGATCTCCCGGCCCGTCAGCCCCTGGTTCATCAGGCGCAGCGTCTGGTCGTGCATGTACGCGTACAGATCCCGCTGCTGACCCAGAAGCTCACCGATCTCCTCACCGCCCCACGTCGGCCAGTGGTGCGAGGCGAAGGCGACATCCACCCGACCGTCGAACAGCTCGATCGACTCGCCCAGGCAGTGCGCCCACTGGCGGGCATCACGCACCTGGGCGCCGCGCAGGGTGACGATGTTGTGCATCGTGTGTGTGGCGTTCTCCGCCATGCACACGGCCCGCAGCCCGGGAAGGAGGAAGTTCATCTCGGCGTGGGCCTCGGTCCCCGGCGTCATCTGGAACTCGATCAGCACCCCGTCGAGCGTCCTCGTCTGGCCGGTCCTCGTGACGTACTCGGTGGGCGGAATCAGCCCGATGGTCCCCACGGACACGCCCTGCCCGAGACCGCAACCCACCTGCCCCCTGGCCGACTTCGGCAGCAGCGAGCCGTACATGTACGACGCGCGACGCGTCATCGCCGTACCGGCGTAGACGTTCTCGGACACGGCGTGCTCCATGAAGCCCTCGGGCGCGAGCACGGGAACGTCCCCCGCCCCGTCGGGCAGCACGCCACGGCAGCCGCCGAAGTGGTCGACGTGGGGGTGGGTGTAGATGAGCCCGGTGACCTTCCGGTTCCCCCGGTGCTCGCGGTAGAGCCCGATGGCCGCTGCGGCGGTCTCGGCGGAGATGAGCGGGTCGATGACGATGACCCCGGTGTCGCCCTCGACGATCGTCATGTTCGACAGATCGAGCCCACGGACCTGGTAGACGCGGTCGGTGACCTTGTAGAGCCCCTGCTTCGACACGAGCGCGGACTGCCGCCACAGACTGGCGTTCACGGTCTCGGGCGCGTCCCCCTTGATGAAGGCGTACGCGTCGCTGTCCCACACCACCTTGCCGGCGTCATCCTTCACGACCCCCGGCACGAGCGTGGCGACGAACCCCCGGTCCGCGTCAGCGAAGTCACCACGGGTGGGCTCCGCCGTCCCGCCGACGGAGTGGGCCGCCGTCTGCGGATTGACGGCGACGGCCGCGGCGGCGGCCCCGGTGGCGGTGACGAAGCGGCGGCGGCTGATCGGACTCATACGTACCTCGCGCGGCGGTGATCGGCTGACTGACGGCTGTGCCAGCGAAAATCGCAGGTGGGTACGGGTGGGTCAATGCTCCGGCGAAGATTTGGGAGGGGTCCCCGAGGCGGGGGCGCGGAGCTGTGACGGGTCATATTGCGGGGTCAGTGTTTGGGTCCTACGTGAGCGTCCATCAGCGCGACCGACGCCTTGCGGGCGATCGAGATGGTGAACGGA
The DNA here is from genome assembly GCF_053646035.1 of Streptomyces sp. NPDC055287. Taxonomy (NCBI): domain Bacteria; kingdom Bacillati; phylum Actinomycetota; class Actinomycetes; order Kitasatosporales; family Streptomycetaceae; genus Streptomyces; species Streptomyces sp. NPDC055287. Next base: position 16,071 of record NZ_JBSHNE010000011.1, read on the forward strand.
TCGCTGCCGCGGGCGAGTGAGGTCCACTCCACGCCGCCTTTGGTGAGCGTGTCGGAGAAGAGTGTGCGGATGTCATCGGACGTCTGGCTGAAGAAGTAGCGGGGGTACTCGTACCGCTTGCGCTCACCGGCGACCATCCGGGTGGTCCAGTTGACGATGCGGCATCCGTCCGAATGGATGAGCCCCCGGATGAACTCCCAAGGGCGGGTGTTCACAACGGACTCCTGCCAGGGCGCGAGCGCGATGGAGCGTGCGTGCTTCTTGCCGGGACCGTGCTGGGGGAGGAGACACGGCCAATGGCGGCCGTAACTGGTGACCGCCACACAGCCCTTGCGCTGGAGAACGCAGACGGCGTCTTCGGGGCGGACCGCTGTGATGGCCTGACGGCACAGGTCGATGAGCCCGGGCCAGGAATCGGCGCCTGCGATGCGCAGGTAGTAACCGCCGCCACGGTGTGGGCTGATACAGCCGTCACCGAGGTAGAGGCCCAGCAGGTAGGCGTACGCGGCGGTGTCGGAAGGAAGGCCCGGTACAGGCAGGCATCTGGGGCAAGGTGTGGCCTGCCCGAGCATGCGCGGCAGCGGTTCGATCCGGCCCTGCCATCCACGGATCGCGGACCGGGGATATGCCGGTCTGTTTGCTCACGAAGTTCAGGCTTCGGCCCTCGGCGGCGAGTGCAAGGGCCCGCTCGCGCGTGCTGAGGTCGTACATACGGCCCAGCCCGGGGCGATCTTGACGGCCCGGCGCCGGAGTGATGTCGCGTTCACGCGTTCACGTGAACTTCGACCATCCTCGTGCGGCCTTTGAATCTAAGGAAAAGTGCCCCGAGTCGGACTCGAACCGACACTGGATGGGTTTTGAATCCATTGTCTCTGACCAATTGGACTACCGGGGCTTAGTGAATCGAAGGTTGATCTCGACCCGCTGCGCGTCCACCATACCGCAGCTAGGTAGGCTCATGGAGAGCTGTACCTGCCGTGGAACGAGGAGCCCCGTGACCACCCCCGAGTCGCCCCAGCCCGTCGCCGACGACGACAACAAGTCGCACGTCCCGCCGCTGACGACCCGCGTCGTCATCGCCGAGGACGAAGCCCTCATCCGCCTCGACCTCAAAGAGATGCTCGAAGAAGAGGGCTACGCGGTCGTGGGCGAGGCCGGTGACGGGCAGCAGGCCGTCGAGCTCGCCCGTGAGCACCGGCCCGACCTCGTCATCCTTGACGTGAAGATGCCCGTGCTGGATGGGATCTCCGCCGCCGAGAAGATCACGGAGGAGTCGATCGCCCCCGTCCTCATGCTGACCGCGTTCTCGCAGCGCGATCTCGTCGAGAGGGCCCGGGACGCCGGTGCGATGGCGTACCTCGTGAAGCCGTTCAGCAAGAGTGACGTCGTTCCGGCCATCGAGATGGCGGTGTCGCGGTTCACCGAGCTGAAGGCGCTGGAGAACGAAGTCGCGGATCTTACGCAGCGGCTGGAGACGCGGAAGCTGGTGGACCGGGCGAAGTCGGTGCTGCAGACGCAGTACGGGCTGAGCGAGCCGGCCGCGTTCCGGTGGATCCAGAAGACTTCGATGGACCGCCGCCTGTCGATGCAACAGGTGGCGGAGGCGGTCATCGAGGACGCCGAGGAGAAGAAGGCCGCGAAGGACCAGTAGGAGAAGAGACACGGCAGGAGGCCCGCACCCCCGTTTCGGGGTGCGGGCCTCCTGTGGTTGGTGCGGCTCAGTCCTCGCCGAGGTACGTCTTGCGGACGGACTCGTCGTGGAGCAGCTCGCGGCCGGGGCCGGAGAGCTTGATGGTGCCGACTTCCATGACGTGTGCCTCGTCCGCCAGCGACAGCGCGGCCTGGGCGTTCTGCTCGACGAGCAGGATGGTGGTGCCCTGTGCCTTGAGCTCGACGATGGTCTCCATGATCTTCTGCATCATGATCGGGGAGAGGCCCATGGAGGGCTCGTCCAGCATCAGGAGCTTCGGCTGGGACATCAGCGCGCGTCCCATGGCGAGCATCTGCTGCTCACCGCCCGAGAGGGTTCCGGCGGCCTGCCTTCTGCGTTCGCCCAGGATGGGGAAGAGATCGTAGGCGCGCTGGATGTCCTTCTCGATGCCCGCCTTGTCCGTCCGCAGGAATGCTCCGAGCTGGAGGTTTTCCGTGATGGACAGGCGGGGGAAGATGTGCCGGCCCTCGGGGGAGTGGGCGAGTCCGAGGGACACGATCTTGTGGGCGGGGACCCCGCTCAGGGGCTTCCCGTCGAAGGTGATGCGGCCGCCGGAGGGCTTGAGGAGCCCGGACAGTGTCCGCAGGGTGGTGGTCTTGCCCGCACCGTTGGTGCCGATGAGGGTGACGACCTGGCCGGCTTCGACGCTGAAGGAGATGCCCTTGACGGCTTCGATCTTGCCGTAGGCGACCCTGAGGTCCTCGACCTCGAGGAGAGCGGTCACTGGGTTTCCCCTTCCGGGCTGGTGGTGCTGGTGGTGCTGGTGGTGCTGTCCGTGCCTTCGGAGCTGTCAGAGCTGTCAGAGCTGTCAGAGTCGCCGGCGTCGTCGGCACTGTCTGTGTCGGCAGTGTCGGCAGCGCCGTCCGTGGCGTCGGAGCCGACGGTGCTCTCCGTGCTCTCGTCCGTGCTCTCCGCGCTGTCAGCACCGGCGGTCTTGGTGGTACTGACCGCGCTCTGGGCGACTTCGGCCGCTTCGACCTCGGCGGCCTCCTCCGCCCCCGGTGCGCCTTCGAACGGCGTACCGAGGTAGGCGGCGACGACCCGTTCGTCGCCCTGGACGACGGCGGCGGTGCCTTCGACGAGCTTCTCGCCCTGGACGAGGCAGGCGACGCGGTCGCAGAGGTTGAAGATGAAGCGCATGTCGTGCTCGATGACGAGTACGGCGATGCCCTGGTCCCGGATCGCGAAGATGAGTTCTTCGGTGACGCGGGTTTCCTGCGGGTTCATGCCGGCGGTGGGCTCGTCGAGGAGCAGCAGGCCGGGGTCGCTGGCGAGGGCGCGAGCGATTTCGAGCTTGCGCTGTTCGCCGTAGGGGAGGTTGCGCGCGAGGTGGTCGGCCTTGTGCTGGAGGCCGATGAACTCGAGCAGTTCCATGGCCCGCTTGTGGGAGGCGGCTTCGGCCTTCTTGAAGCCGGGGCCCCGCAGGAGGGCGGACCAGAGGCCTTCCTTGGTCCTGGTGTGGCGTCCGACGAGGACGTTCTCCAGGACGGTCATGTTGGCGAAGAGCCGGATGTTCTGGAAGGTACGGGCGATGCCTGCCTGGGTGACGAGGTGGGGCTTGGGCGGCAGGACGGTGCCCTTGTAGGAGACCTTGCCTTCGGTGGGCACGTAGAGCCCGGTGAGGCAGTTGAAGAAGGTGGTCTTGCCGGCGCCGTTGGGGCCGATGAGACCGACGATCTCGCCGGCGTTGACCTTGAGGTCGACCGAGCGTACGGCGGTGAGGCCGCCGAAGCGCATGGTGACGCCGCTGGCGTCCAGGACCGCGGTGGTCTCGGTGGTCCCGGTGGTGTTCTCGGTGGTGGTCGTCATGTCGTTCACGCCCCCGCCTTCGTGATGCCGACGCCGGAGTCGGTCAGGCCCTTGTCCGGTACGTCGAGTTGGTCGGTCTCGTGGTACTCGAGCTGGGCGCGCCGGTTGGCGATGAGGCCTTCGGGGCGGAAGCGCATGAGGAGGATCAGCGCGATGCCGAAGCCGAGCAGCTGGTAGTCCTGGAGGAACTGCAGCTTGGCGGGGATCATGTAGAGGAGCGTGGCGCCGATGAGCGGTCCGCTGATGGTTCCCATGCCGCCGAGGATGACGGCGGCGAGGAGGAAGGCGGAGTTGGGCGGCACGGGTCCGGCGAAGACGTACATCTCCGGTACGACGGTGCTCTGGACGTGTGCCTGGACCGTGCCGGCGAGGCCGGCGAGGGTGGCGCCGAGGGCGAACGCGATGAGCTTGACCCGGAAGCCGTTGATGCCCATGGCGGTGGCGGCGGTCTCGTCCTCGCGGATGGCGACCCAGGCGCGGCCGATGCGGGAGCTGCCTGCGCGGCTGAAGACGAGGATCACGAGGATCATCGCGAGCAGCATGAGCAGGTAGTAGTTGGCGTACGAGCCGAGTTCGAAGCCGGCGATGGTGTGGGATTCGCCGAAGTCGTATCCGAAGAAGACGAGGTCGGGGACGTTCGGTACGCCGTTGGGGCCGTTGGTGACCTGCGGGCCGGATACGCCGTCGAGGTTGCCGACGGTGATGCGGAAGATCTCACCGAAGCCGAGGGTGACGATGGCGAGGTAGTCGCCGCGCAGGCGCAGGGTGGGGGCTCCGATGACGACGCCGAAGATCAGGGAGACGGCGCCGCCGGTGAGGACGGATGCCCAGAAGGGGAACTGGACGTCGAAGGCGGATGCGGTGGTGCCTGAGACGAGCGCGGCGGTGTAGGCGCCGACGCCGAGGAAGGCGACGTATCCGAGGTCGAGGAGTCCGGCGAGGCCGACGACGATGTTCAGCCCGAGTGCGACGGTCGCGAAGATGAGGATGTTGACCGCGATGAGGGTGAACTGGTCGGTGTTCTGGGTGAAGGGGAAGGCTGCTGCGGCGACGAAGGCGGCTGCCACCGCGATGGAGCGGTACTTGGTGGTGAGCGCCGAGAGCCGTGCCATGAGGCCGGCCTTGAAGAGGGCGGTGATGGCGAAGCCGGCGGTGATCATGTAGCCGGTGAAGAGTTCGGCGTACTCGGTGTCGATGCCGTAGGTGACGACGAAGAGGCCGATCGCGAAGGCGGCGACGATGATCAGGATCTCGGCCCAGGAGGGGAGTTCCTTGGGTCGGTGCGCCTTGCGGGTGTCGTCGGGGAGCTGGAACGCCGCGGCGACGGGGATGAGGGAGGCGACGGCTGCGACGAAGCCGCCGGGTTCGAGGTTGACCACGCCGCCGAGTTCGACGGCGATGGCGATGACCGTGAACCAGGTGGTGCCGAGGGCACCGAGGGCGAGCAGCCGCAGGGCTTTGGTGGTGCCGGTGGGGGCCAGCCAGCCCAGGCCCTTGAGGTCCAGTGCGACGAGGGCGTACAGGGTGGTGAGGAGGCCCGCGACGAGAGTGAGGACCTGGAGGCCGCCGGGGTACCCGTAGACGGTGAGGTCGCCGGGGAACTCGTCGGTGTAGGTCCAGGACATGAAGGTGCTGGCGACGGTGGCGAGGCCACCCGCTGCGGTCAGCCAACGGAAGAGGTCGGCCCGGGCGCCGGTGTCGGCGGCCGCCGTCTCGGCTGTCGTGGTGTCGGTTGTCATGGCTCTCACGCCCGATCCGCGACGCGCTCGCCGAGCAGGCCCTGTGGCCTGACGAGGAGCACGACGATGAGAAGTACGAATGCCCAGACGTTGGCCCAAGCGCCGCCGCCGAGCTGCTGCATCCCGGGAATCTCTTCGATGTAGGCGATCGACAGGGATTCCGCGAGGCCGAGGACGACTCCGCCGACCATGGCTCCGTAGATGTTGCCGATGCCGCCGAGGACGGCGGCGGTGAAGGCCTTGAGTCCGAGGATGAAGCCCATCTCGAAGTTGATCTGACCCTTGTCGAGGCCGTACGCGACGGCTGCGACGGCGGCGAACGCGGCACCGATGGCGAAGGCCATGACGATGATGCGGTCGGTGTTGATGCCCATCAGCTTCGCGGTGTCGGGGTCCTGCGCGGTGGCCTGCATGGCGCGGCCGCTGCGGCTCTTGGCTACGAAGAGGCCGAGGGCGAGCATGCACGCGGGGGCGAGGACGAGGACGAAGGCGTCGGCGCGCTGGAGGTACAGGTTGTCGAAGATCTTGAACGACTCGCCCTGGAACTCGGGGAAGCTGCGCGGCTTCTTCGCGTCGGGGTAGAGGCCCCAGACAAGCTGCTGGAGAACAATCGAGAGGCCGATTGCGGTGATGAGCGGGGCCAGCCGTGGCGCGCTGCGCAGCGGGCGGTAGGCGAAGCGTTCCGCGGCGGTGGCGACGGCGACGGATGCGATGGCACCGCCGACGATCATGAGGGGGATGGCCACGAGCAGCGACGTTCCGCTGGGGAGCGCGATGTAGGCGGTGAGGGCGCCGAAGCCCCCGATCATGAAGATCTCGCCGTGGGCGAAGTTGATGAGCTGGACGATGCCGTACACCATGGTGTACCCGATGGCTATGAGGCCATAGAGGGCGCCGAGGGCAAGGCCGTTGGCCAGCTGTTGCGGCAGTTCGTGCACCGCAGGGCCTCCGATGAGCTTGTCGGATATGACTCCGCGCGAGGGCGCTGTTGCGCCCTCGCGCGGTGTGGGTCAGGTTGTGCTGTGGAGCGGGGGCTGTGCTGGGGTGGATCAGTCCTTGAAGGTGGCGGACTTGACGTCCTTCCAGACCTTGCCTTCGACCTTGTAGACGGTGAGCTGCTTGTTCGTGGTGTCGCCGTACTCGTCGAAGGCGACCTTGCCGGTCACGCCGTCGAAGGAGACCTTGGCCATGGCCTCGACGACCTTGGCGCGGGCGTCGTCGGGCAGCTTGCCGTCGTTGGCGGCCACGACGGACTTGACGGCCTGGATGATGGCCCAGCCGGCGTCGTAGGAGTAGCCGCCGTATGCCGCGTACGGGTCCTTGTAGCCTGCGGCCGCGTAGTCGGCGATGAACTTCTTGGCCGTCGGGAGCTTCTCGACCGGGTAGCCGATGGAGGTCGCGAAGTCACCGTCGTTCGCCACGCCGGAGGCGCTGATGAAGGCCGGGTCGTAGATGCCGTCGCCGCCCATGGTGGGGATCTTGGCGCCGGTCTTCTTGATCTGGTCGGAGAGCAGGCCGCCCTCGGGGTACTGGCCGCCGAAGTAGACGGAGTCGGCCTTCGACGCCTTGACCTTGTCGGCGGTGCTGGAGAAGTCGGTCTCCTTCACCGTGACGTGGTCGGTGCCGGCGATCTTGCCGCCGAGGCGCTTGAATTCGGCGGAGAAGATCGCGGCGAGGCCGGCGCCGTAGGTCTGCTTGTCGTCGACGACGTAGACCTTGCGCTTCTTGGCGTCGTTGTAGAGGTACTGGGCGGCGAACTTGCCCTGGACGACGTCAGTGGCGGCGGTCCTGAAGTAGGTCTTGAACGGGCGCTTGAACTCGCCCTTGCCCCAGTTGTCGCCCTGGCTCAGGGCCGGGTTCGTGTTGGCCGGGGAGACCTGGACGACGCCGGCCTTCTCGAAGTCGCCCTGCATGGACTGGGCGACGCCGGAGTTCAGCGGGCCGACGGCTCCGATGACGTCCTTGTTGCCGACGAGCTTGGCCGCGTTGGCCTTGCCGGAGGCGGGTACGGCCTGGTCGTCAAGGGCTTCGATCTTGAACTCGACGCCGGGGACTTCGTTGTTCTTGTTCGCGGTCTTGGCCGCGAGGTCCACCGAGTTCTTGATTCCCTGGCCGAGTGCGGACAGGGAGCCGGTCAGTGGTGCGTCGACACCGATGACGACGGTGGTCTTCTTGCTGCTGTCCTCGCCGCCCTTGTTGTCGTCGCGCGACCCACAAGCGGTGAGAGTCAGTGCTCCGGTCGTGAGCGCTGTGGTGATGATGAGCAAAGAACGGTGTCGCACGAAAAGTCCTTTCCCTGGCGCGGCCTCCTCTGCTGAGGTGCCGTGACGATCGCCGGGCCGTACTGGTTTGGTACTAGGGCCGTGCAGCAGACGCGCCCGGCGGCGCGGTGACTGGCCGTGACTCTAGGCGGAGGTGGAGGGGTCGTGGAGGTGTGAAGTCAGGATGTGACTCTCTTGTTATGCCAAGGCCAACGTTGGGTAGGGCAGTGCGGACGGATCGGGCGATACCTTCGGCGGCGGAAATGACCACATGCTGAGAACGTGCAGTTCCGCTGCGGCGCCTGTGCTGATCTTGGGTCCGGCGGCCGATGGATGGCCTGAAGGGCACTGGCGGGATCGTCGCCGTAGTCGATGTTGAGCGCGATGCGCGGAGTTTGATTGCGATCCCGTTACGCAGTGTTACATCAGGGGAGGGTGGCTTGTTTCCGCCCGGTGCCGTTGCCTGATCCGGCCTGCCGTGTGGTGCCGCGGCGGTGAGGGGGCGGTGGGATCGTCAACGGCCTTGTGTGCGAAGGGTGTTCGCGCGGACGGGGGCTGTTGTGGGGCCTATCGGGGTGCGCGCCAGTTCTCGGAGCTGCCGGTGGCGCCGTTCCGGGCGGCGCATTCCTGCTTGGCCAGTCGGTCGATCAGCCTGAGCCCTGCCGCGCGGCCTCGGCGCTTCGCCTCGGCGCGACCTGCGGCGACGATCTCCTCGTGCAGGGTGTACTGCTCATTGGACAGCCCCTTCTGCTCCCAGTCGAGGCCTGACCATTTACTGCCCTTGAGCGTCTCTTCGGCCCAGTACGAGACGAGTTCTGTGCATATCTCCTCGGGCGAGGTCTTGTGGGGAGTGGGGGAGGGTGTCGCGGGCCGGGCGGCCGGGCGGGAAGCCGAGCAGCCCGCGACGGCCAGTGCGGCCAGGAGCGCACAGGCGGTGTACCTGGCCGGAGCGTGCGGTCTGGTCCCCATGGGGAAACGCTAGGCCGTCACGATCTGTGACACAACAGGCGGAGGCCGGTCGGGAAGGGGAGGCCGGTCCTTACGGCAGCTTCGTGAAGGGGGAGAGGGAGGCGCGGGCCCCGGGTGTGTCCAGCCGGTAGGTGACGTTGGTGGCGTAGCAGGGGGTGTCGCCGGTGATCGTGGTGGCGACCAGGGTGCGCCGACCGGCGAGCGTGGCGAAGTTCGGGCCGCCCGAATCGCCGTAGCAGGCACCGCCGTTGCCCTGGGGTGCGGTCATGGAGAGCCGCAGCCACGCGTCGTTGAGTGCGTTGTACGTGACGGGGGCCTTCATGCGTACGCCGCCGCCGGGTGGGTGTGGCCGCCGGGTCCGCGCAGGGCTTCCTGGGTGCCGTACCCGGCGACGGTGAAGGCGGCGTCGTCGAGGCCCTGGGGGCCGAGGGCGTTCAGGGCCCCGGTAGGCGGGGTGGTTGTGGGCCGAACCCCGGACGGCGACCGCTTCGGCGACGGCTGCCGGATCGCCGGGGTACTGGGCCGCGGCCTTGTCGAGGCCGGCCTGCACGTCCTGGTCGAGGGAGACGTAGAACTTCACGTTGTCGGGCCAGTCGGTGGTGCAGTGCGCGGCGGTCAGGAACGTATCCGCGTCGATCATGACGCGTACTGCGGTCAAGCCCTTGGGTGTGGTGGGACGGGCGCTCTCCTGTGGGGGTGGGGTCAGCGAACCGGTTGCGTTGGTGGAGGGGCAAGAGGGCTGGGGGAGAGGGGCGTTGCGGTCTGGTGCCGGAGGGGTCGGCGCGGTGGAATGTGTGCGCGCTCTTCATGTGATCGTCAGTTCCGGGCCCCTTGGAGGCAGCCACGATGGCGAGATCCACCGGTATACGTACGTCGGCACGCGGGCTCGGCACGGCGGCACTGGCCGTCTCCCTGCTCGCAGCGCTTCCCGCGCCCGCCGCGCAGGCGTACGACGAGCCCGCTCCCGTACCCGCTCCCGTACGCGCGTCCGGGTCCGCGTCGACGCCCGCGCTGAAGATCGTCGGCGATGAGACCCGTCCGGTGTTCTCCCGTGCGGACGCCGTCTACCAGCAGGTGGACATCGAGACGGAGGCGGACAGCGACCGCGACGGCAGGCGGGACACCGTACGAATGCGGATTCTGAGGCCGAAGGAGACGGACACCGGGCTGAAGGTCGCCACCATCATCGAGGCCAGTCCGTACTGGGGCGGCGGGCCCGATGTCCCGTTCCACCCGGTCGACCTGGACGAGGACGGGCTGCCGGACGGCGGCGCCGGAAGGCCGGGCCCGAAGGTGCGTACGCCCGGTCTGGTCGGGCCCGCTGTTCCGTACTCCGGTTACTACGACAACTACTTCCTGCCGCGCGGCTACGCGGTGGCGCAGCTCGACAGTGTGGGGACGGGCGGGGCGACCGGCTGTTCGACATCGGGCGGGAGCAACGAGACGCTCGGTGCGAAGGCCGCCGTGGACTGGCTGAACGGGCGGGCGAAGGGCTGGGACCTGGAAGGGAAGCCGGTCGGCGCGGGCTGGTCGACGGGCAACGCGGCCATGATGGGGATCTCGTACAACGGGACTCTGCCGACGGCGGTGGCTACTACGGGCGTCGAGGGCCTGAAGGCGATCGTGCCGATCTCAGGGATCTCCTCCTGGTACGACTACTACCGGGCCAACGGCGGCGTCGTGGCGCCCGGCGGTTATCAGGGCGAGGACACCGACATCCTGGCCAAGGGTGTGTACAGCAGGGCGGATCAGGAGATCTGCGAGCCGGTGCTGGACGGACTGACCGCCGAACAGGACCGGAAATCAGGAGACTTCGGGCCGTTCTGGGAGGAACGCGACTACCTCAAGGACGTCGGCAGGATCAAGGCCGGGGTCTTCGTCGTCCATGGTTTCAACGACTGGAACGTGAAGACGAAGCACTCCGTCGCCCTGTGGGACGCGCTGAAGAAGCACGGTGTGCCGCGCAAGATGTGGCTGCACCAGGCGGGTCACAGCAACCCGATGCCGCTGCGCATGGAGGAGTGGCTGCACCAGACGCACCAGTGGTTCGACTACTGGCTGTACGGGCTGGACAACGGCGCCCCGGACGAGCCGGCGGTCGATGTGGAGCAGGCCGACTTCAGCTGGAAGCGGCAGTCGCAGTGGCCCGCGCGCGGCACGCGGAAGATGAAGCTGCGGCTGAACGCGGACGCCGGCCTGTCACCGAGCCCGGGGCTCCCGGTGCGGCAGGCTCTGACGGACGCGGGGCGTACGGTCAGGGCCGAGCAGTTGGTGGCCGCGCCGGACGTGGCGAACGCGAACCGGCTGGCGTACACGAGCGAACCGCTGGCGCGGGACCTGCGGGTCAACGGTGTGCCGCGGGTCTCGGTCCGCGCCTCGTTCAGGGGGACCTCGCCGTATGTGACGGCGCTGCTGGTCGACTACGGCACGGACAGCCGGGCGACGGCGGGGACCGTGACGGACACCTCGCAGCAGGTCTGCTACGGCGAGGGCATCCCGGGCACGGCGGAGACGGGGTGCGCGTACCGGACGAGGCACCGTACGGAGACCGCCGACTTCAAGATCGTGTCGCGTGGGTGGCTGGACGCCCGCAACCGGAACTCCGAGGCGCGCCAGGACCGGGTCGTGGAGGGCCGGGAGTACCGGCTGCAGTGGGACATGCAGCCGCAGGAGTACGTGGTCAGGAAGGGGCACCGGCTGGGCGTGGTGCTGATCTCGACGGATTACGACTACACGCTGCGCTACCCGGCCGGGACGTGGATGACGGTCCGGGCCGGGGTCAGCAGTGTGACGCTGCCGGTCGCTCCGTGATCAACGGCTGGCAGCCGCCGGTCACATGCGCCGGCCGCCGATCAGCCCTTGAGGCCGTCCGCGTCGCGCAGCAGGCAGGTCAGGCGGGCCGTGCAGACCCGCTTGTCCTGCTCGTCGGTGATGACGATTTCGTACGTCGCGGTGGAGCGTCCGCGGTGGACGGGGGTGGCCACCCCGGTCACCAGGCCGCTGCGGGCTCCCCGGTGGTGTGTGCAGTTGAGGTCCACGCCGACAGCGACCTTGCCGGCGCCGCCGTGCAGCATCGAGCCGATGGAACCGAGGGTCTCGGCGAGCACGGCCGAGGCCCCGCCGTGCAGGAGCCCGTACGGCTGGGTGTTGCCCTCGACGGGCATGGTGCCGACCACGCGCTCCGCGGAGGCCTCGATGATCCGCACGCCCATGCGGGTGCCGAGATCTCCGGCGGAGAAGAGAGCGGGCAGGTCGACGCCCAGCTGGGCGTACTCGTCGATGACCTCTTGCGGGAACTTCACAGCTGCGGTCTGCTCGCCCATGGGGCCCTGCTCCGATCGTCGTACGGCATCCATCGTCCTTAAGCGAACGCTTAGGCGGTGGGTGATTGTTCCAGACGCACAATGACGGACTTGCTCGCGGGGGTGTTGCTGGTGTCCGCGGTGGCGTCGAGAGGCACCAGCACATTGGTCTCGGGGTAGTAGGCGGCGGCGCAGCCCCGCGCGGTCGGGTAGTGCACGACGCGGAAGCCGGGGGCGCGCCGCTCGAGGCCGTCCTTCCACTCGCTGACGAGGTCGGTGTACGCCCCGTCGGCGAGGCCCAGCTCGCGGGCGTCGTCGGGGTTGACGAGGACGACGCGGCGGCCGCCCTTGATGCCCCGGTAGCGGTCGTCGAGGCCGTAGATCGTGGTGTTGTACTGGTCGTGCGAGCGCAGGGTCTGGAGCAGCAGCCGGCCCTCGGGGAGCGTCGGGTACTCGACGGGCGCCGCGGTGAAGTTGGCCTTGCCGGTGGCGGTGTTGAAGCGCCGTTCGTCGCGCGGGCCGTGCGGCAGGGTAAACCCGCCGGGGCGCGCGACGCGTGCGTTGAAGTCCTCGAAGCCGGGAACGACCCGGGCGATCCGGTCGCGGATCGTGCCGTAGTCCTTCTCGAAGTCTTCCCAGGGCGTGTGGGACGCGGGGCCGAGGACCGCCCGCGCCAGACGGGCGACGATGGCCGGCTCGGACAGCAGGTGCGGGCTCGCGGGGGCGAGGTTGCCGCGCGAGGCGTGCACCATGCCCATGGAGTCCTCGACGGTGACGAACTGCTTGCCGCCCGCCTGTACGTCCTTGTCGGTACGTCCGAGGGTGGGCAGGATCAGCGCGCGGGCGCCGGTGACGGCGTGCGAGCGGTTGAGCTTCGTCGACACGTGGACCGTCAGGCGGGCCTTGCGCATCGCGGCTTCCGTGACGTCGGTGTCCGGGGTGGCGCCGACGAAGTTGCCGCCCATCGCGAAGAAGACCTTGGCCTCGCCGTCGCGCAGCGCCTGGATGGACCGTACGACGTCGAAGCCGTGGTGGCGCGGCGAGGTGATCCCGAATTCCTTGTCGAGGGCGTCGAGGAACGCGGGGGCGGGGCGCTCGAAGATGCCCATGGTGCGGTCGCCCTGCACGTTGGAGTGGCCGCGCACGGGGCACACTCCGGCGCCGGGGCGGCCGATGTTGCCGCGCAGCAGCAGGAAGTTGACGACTTCACGGATGGTCGGCACCGCGTGCTTGTGCTGGGTCAGGCCCATGGCCCAGCACACGATGGTGCGCCGGGAGGCGAGGACCATCGCGAGGGACTGCTCGATCTTCGCGCGCTCCAGACCGGTGGCGGCGAGCGTCTCTTCCCAGTCGGCTTCGCGTGCGGCGGCCGCGAACTCCTTGTACCCGTGCGTGTGTTCGCGTACGAACTCCTCGTCGACCGCGCCGTCCGATTCGACGATCAGTTTGTTGAGCAGCCGGAAGAGGGCCTGGTCGCCGCCGAGGCGGATCTGGAGGAAGAGGTCGGTGAGAGCCGCTCCCTTGATCATGCCCTGGGGGGTCTGCGGGTTCTTGAAGCGTTCGAGTCCGGCTTCGGGCAGCGGGTTCACCGAGATGATCTTCGCGCCGGCGGCCTTGGCCTTCTCCAGGGCGGTGAGCATCCGCGGGTGGTTGGTGCCCGGGTTCTGTCCGGCGACGATGATCAGGTCGGCCCGGTGCAGATCTTCGAGGGAGACGCTGCCCTTGCCGATGCCGATGGTCTCGACCAGGGCCGAGCCCGACGACTCATGGCACATGTTGGAGCAGTCCGGCAGGTTGTTGGTGCCGAATTCGCGCGCGAAGAGCTGGAGCAGGAACGCCGCCTCGTTGCTGGTGCGGCCCGAGGTGTAGAAGACGGCCTCGTCGGGGGAGCCGAGCGCCCCCAGCTCCTCCGCGACGATCTCGAAGGCCCGCTCCCAGGTCACCGCGTCGTACCGGTCGGCGCCCTCCGCCAGGTACATCGGCTGGGTGATCCGGCCCTGCTGCCCCAGCCAGTACCCGCTGCGTGTGGCGAGGTCGGCCACGGGATGCGCGGCGAAGAAGTCGGGGGTGACGCGGCGCAGCGTCGCCTCCTCGGCGACCGCCTTCGCGCCGTTCTCACAGAACTCCGCCGTGTGCCGCTTGTCCTCCTCGGGCCACGCGCAGCCGGGGCAGTCGAAGCCGTCCTTCTGGTTGACCTTGAGGAGGGTTCGCGCCGTGCGGCGCACGCCCATCTGCTGCTGGGCCATCTTCAGCGTGTGCCCGATGGCGGGGAGCCCTGCCGCGGCGTGCTGGGGAGCGGCGACCTGCGGCGCGTCCTGGACCGGGTCACCTGTGGGCGGCTTGGTAGCCATGGCGCTCCCCTTTGAGCGTGCGGTTCTGTTACGTACATCTCCGATCCTGTCACGCTGCGCCGACAGTGCGAGGGCGCGGGCCCGCATTGTCAGTGGCGCGGCCTAGGATCGTGGGCGTGTCAGAGACAGCATCGAAGAAGACCGCAGAAAACCGTCCCCGCCTGCTCCTCATGGACGGGCACTCCCTGGCGTACCGAGCGTTCTTCGCGCTGCCCGCGGAGAATTTCACGACCGCGAGCGGCCAGCCGACGAACGCCATCTACGGCTTCGCGTCGATGCTGGCGAACACGCTGCGCGACGAGGCGCCCACGCATTTCGCGGTGGCCTTCGACGTGTCGCGCAAGACGTGGCGCTCGGCCGACTTCCCGGAGTACAAGGCGAACCGCTCGAAGACCCCCGACGAGTTCAAGGGGCAGGTCGAGCTGATCGGCGAGCTGCTGGACACCATGAACGCGGAACGGTTCGCGGTGGACGGCTTCGAGGCCGACGACATCATCGCCACCCTTGCCACCCAGGCGGAGGCGGCCGGTTTCGACGTGCTGATCGTCACCGGCGACCGGGACTCCTTCCAGCTGGTCTCCGACCATGTGACCGTGCTGTACCCGACCAAGGGCGTCTCCGAGCTGACCCGGTTCACCCCGGAGAAGGTCCAGGAGAAGTACGGGCTGACCCCCTCGCAGTACCCCGACTTCGCCGCCCTGCGCGGCGACCCTTCGGACAACCTGCCGGGCATCCCCGGTGTCGGTGAGAAGACCGCCACGAAGTGGATCAACCAGTTCGGTACGTTCGCCGATCTGGTCGAGCGCGCCGAGGAGGTCAAGGGCAAGGTCGGGCAGGCCCTGCGCGACCACCTGGAGTCGGTCAAGCTCAACCGCCACCTGACCGAGCTGGTCCGTGACGTGGAGCTGCCGAAGGCCGTGGCGGACCTGGAGCGCGCGCCGTACGACAGGGCCGCTCTGAAGGGGTTCCTGGAGGTCCTGGAGATCCGCAACCCGAGCCTGCGGGAGCGGCTGCTCGCCGTCGATCCGGGCGCCGAGGAGGAAGAGGCCCCGGCCCCGGACGCCGGTGTCCAGCTGGACGGCACGGTACTGCGCGCCGGCGGACTGGCGGCGTGGCTGGAGCAGCACGGCGGGCAGCCGCTCGGTGTTTCCACCGTCGCGACCTGGGCGCTGGGCGTCGGCAATGTCGGCGAGGTCGCGCTGGCGGCCGCCGACGGCAAGGCGGCCTGGTTCGACACGACCGAGCTGGACGAGTCCGACGAGCGCGCTTTCGCCGCTTGGCTCGCCGACCCGGCCAGGCCGAAGGTCATGCACAACGCAAAGGACGCGCTGCGGGTCTTCCCCGAGCACGGCTGGCACATCGAGGGCATCACGATGGACACCGCCCTCGCCGCCTACCTGGTCAAGCCCGGCCGCAGGTCCTTCGCGCTGGACGCCCTGTCCGTCGAGTACCTGCACCGTGAGCTCGCCCCGGCCGCCGCCGACGGTCAGCTGGCCTTCGGCTCCGACGAGGACGACCAGGCCGAGGCCGACGCGCTGATGGCGCAGGCCCGCGCGGTCCTGGACCTGGGCGACGCGTTCGGCGTGAAGCTCGAGGAGGTGGGCGCCACCGAGCTGCTGCACGACGTGGAACTGCCCACGTCCGTGCTGCTGGCCCGGCTGGAGCGCTACGGCATCTCGGCCGACCGCGCCCATCTGGAGGCGATGGAGCAGCAGTTCGCCGGCGCGGTGCAGCAGGCGGTGAAGGAGGCGCACGCCTCGGTGGGCCACGAGTTCAACCTCGGCTCGCCCAAGCAGCTTCAGGAGGTCTTCTTCGGCGAGCTGAACCTGCCCAAGACGAAGAAGACCAAGACCGGTTACACCACGGACGCGGACGCGCTGGCCTGGCTGGCCGCCCAGACCGAGCACGAACTGCCGGTGATCATGCTGCGTCACCGTGAGCAGGCCCGGCTGCGGTCCACGGTCGAGGGGCTGATCAAGACGATCGCCGGCGACGGCCGGATCCACACCACCTTCAGCCAGACGGTCGCGGCGACCGGCCGCCTCTCCTCCACCGACCCGAACCTGCAGAACGTGCCGGTGCGTACGGACGAGGGCCGCGCCATCCGCCGCGGCTTCGTAGTCGGCGAGGGCTTCGAGTCGCTCATGACCGCGGACTACAGCCAGATCGAGCTGCGTGTGATGGCGCACCTGTCCGAGGACGAGGGCCTGATCGAGGCGTTCACCTCCGGCGAGGACCTGCACACCACCGTCGCCTCCCAGGTGTTCGGCGTGGAACGGTCGGCGGTCGACGCGGAGATGCGGCGCAAGATCAAGGCCATGTCGTACGGCCTGGCCTACGGCCTGTCCGCCTTCGGCCTGTCGCAGCAGCTGAACATCGACCCGGGCGAGGCCCGGGTCCTGATGGACACGTACTTCGAGCGGTTCGGCGGGGTGCGCGACTACCTGCGGCGTGCCGTCGACGAGGCGCGGGCCACCGGGTACACGGCGACGATGCTCGGCCGCCGCCGCTACCTGCCGGACCTGAACAGCGACAACCGCCAGCGCCGTGAGGCGGCCGAGCGGATGGCGCTGAACGCTCCGATCCAGGGCACGGCCGCCGACATCGTGAAGGTCGCCATGCTGAATGTCGACCGGGCACTGACCGAGGCGGGCCTGAAGACCCGGATGCTGCTCCAGGTCCACGACGAAATCGTCCTGGAACTGGCCCCGGGCGAGCGCGAGCGGGTCGAGGAGATCGTCCGCCGCGAGATGGCCGGCGCTGTGTCGTTGCGCGCCCCGCTCGACGTGTCCGTGGGAGTGGGCTCCGACTGGGAGTCCGCCGCGCACTGACACCCGGGCCCGCTTCCCGCGGGAGCGCCCTCAGTCGCCGGGCCGGATGATCCCTCCGGCCCGGACAGGCACCTCGTGCCCGCCCGGCGACTGAGGGCCGCTGTCCGTGGCCGCGGCGCCCTGGTGCGGCGCGCCGCGCAGCCACAGCCGCACGCCCACGGCGTACAGGACAAGCCCCACGGCGAGCCCCGCGCCGGCGCCGAAGCACGCCGTCGGGACGAAGTCGAGCGGCTTCAGCGGCACGCTCTGGGCGGCGTACCAGCGCACGCACCGGTGTACGACGCCGGCCAGCACGCACAGCGCGAGCAGCCCCCCGGCCGTCCACTTCCCCCGCGTATCCAGCAGCGGTACGGAGGCGGGGGCGGGGCCGTCCGGCCGGCGCCGCAGGGCGGAGACCGTGAACCACACGATCACCGCGAGAGCCACCGCCGAGCCGCCGTACTGCGCGTACAGGTACATCGGGAAGCCCGCGACGATCTCGCCGAGCACCGGGAGGACCCTCATGCCCCACCGGTCGAGATGCGTGAAGCTGTCCCAGATGACGTGCGTACAGCTGCCGATGGCGGCCGAGAGAGAGAAGCGCCAGGCCAGCGAAGGGAGTTGGATCCCGTTCCAGTGCTGGCCGCGTACGAAGCCGTGGAAGCGGGCCTGCCTGCGCCGTGGCACCAGCGCCAGCAGGGGTTCGCGCATCAGCAGCCACAGGCCGACGAGCGCCGCCGTGATGAGTACGTCGACCGTGACGAGGCCTGGGAGGGAGTGGGTGACGTCCCCGAAGCTCATCGCGGCCGGCGCGGCGGTGGCCGCGAAGTAGGTCATGTCGGGCGCGAACGACCCTGCGACGAGGGCGGATGCGAGCAGCGGTCCGCGCGCGGTACCGTCGCGTCGTATGCCTGGCAGTACCGCCGCCGCATGGCTCAGTGTGAACGGCAAAAATCCCCCTCGGACCGCTTCTGGTCAATGACGATCAGTATGCCGTCGATGGTTCCGAGTTGAATTTCGGTGAACAAGCGGCAATAAGCCGACAGCGGCCGGTGTTCCGGCGCCCGGAGTTGTCGTAGTGTCACCTGAGTCCTCGCGCTGGGGAGCGCGGACGGCCGTTGACGGGAGGGGCCAGACGTATGGCAGCGCAATTCGGTCGCAGGCTGCGCAAAGGGGCCACAGCCACCACGGTGGCAGCGCTCGTAGTGGCAGCGCTCTCCGCCTCCGAGGCGCCGGGCAGTACGTCGTTGCCCGCCGACGAGAGAGCCGCAGAGGCGACCGAGCCGCCCGGCACCCCGGTCACGGGCAACTCGCCGTACTTCACGGACCTTCCGCCCCTGAACACACCGAACAAACCGGGCACTTCGATAGACCTCCCCGTCGTGGCCGGCCCGGCCGAGGCCGGCATACCGGCGACTGTCCTGGCCGCGTACAAGCGGGCGGAAGAGGCGGTCGGAGGCTCCCAGCCCGGCTGCCGCCTCCCGTGGCAGCTGCTCGCCGCCATCGGCAAGGTCGAGTCGGGCCAGGCGCGCGGCGGCCGGGTCGACGCCAACGGCACGACTCTGACACCGATCCTCGGCCCGCAGCTCAACGGCGTCGGCTTCGCCAACATCTCCGACACCGACAACGGCGCGTACGACGGGGATTCGACGCACGACCGCGCGGTCGGCCCGATGCAGTTCATCCCGTCCACCTGGGCGACCTGGGGGCAGGACGGCAACGACGACGGCCGGAAGGACCCGAACAACGTCTTCGACGCCGCGCTCGCCGCGGGCCGTTACCTCTGCGCCCACAACCGCGACCTTTCGGTCCAGGGCGATCTCGACCAGGCGATCCTCGGCTACAACCGCTCGCGGGAGTACCTGCGTACGGTCATGTCGTGGCTCGACTTCTACCGGCGCGGCAACCACGAGGTGCCGGACGGCTCCGGGGTCCTGCCCGGCAGCGGCGAACCCGACAGCCACGGCAGAGGGAGCGGAAGCGGCAACGGCCTCCCCGACGTTCCGGGTGCGACAACTCCGCCGTCCGCTCCGGACACCCCGCGACCCGGCAAGCCCAACCGCCCCGGAAGTCCGGACGACGGCGACGGCACCAAGCCCCCGGCCACCCCGCCTCCCACCACACCTCCGGCCACGACGCCGCCGCCCACACGGCCCCCGGCCCAGTCGCCCGTCGCCACGCTCGAGCGACTCGGCAGCGCGACCGTAACCGCCACCGAGGGGAAGAAATTCACCGACCGGCTGCGTGTCCGGGCCAAGACCGCCGCGGGCAGGACGGTCGCGAGTGCCAAGGTCCAGTTCCAGATCGTCGGTGACACGGCGGCGCGCTTCCCGGGCGCCGAAACGCGCATCGTCGTCACCACCGGTGTCGACGGCATCGCCACCGCTCCCACGCTCAGCGCGGGCGGCCGGCCCGGCCGGTTCATGGTCCACGTCCAGGCGCTCGGCACCCGTGCCCCGGCCATCGACTTCGGCGCCGCCGTCAAGGCCGAGCCGGCGCCCGCGCCGCAGTCCGACGCGCTGGCCCGCACGTCCGACAAGGAGCTCACGGCCTCCGTCGGCGGTTCCTTCGCCGACACGGTCGAGGTGAGGGCGACGTACAAGGGCAAGGCCGCGGCAGGTGTCGGAGTGACCGCGACGATGGTCACGGCTGACGCGGACAAGCCCGTCGAGAACGACAAGGGGCCGTACTTCAAGGACGCCGACGGCAAGACGGTCCGTACCCTGACCGCTCTCAAGACCGACGCCGACGGGGTGCTGAAGCTTCCCGAGATCTACACCGACGGCAATACGGGAACCTACAAGCTGCGTCTGACGACCGCCGACGGTGTGGTCCTCACCATCGAACTGACCGTCACCGCGGCCACCACCACCCCGCCGGCCGACTCGTCGACGTCCCCTTCGCCCACACCCACCGCGTAACCCCGCTCCTCTCACCGGCCTGCCGCCGCTGCCCCACCCGGACCGTTCCGGGCGGGGCAGCGGCGCATCGGTGCGACGTGTTCTCATCTCGCGGCCGCATTGCTACGGTGCCCTCGCCCTGACGCCGTATCAGATTCCGGGAGGCCGGGCATGCGTGCTCTCGTCGCCGCCGCCATCGGGCTGGCCGCCGCCCTCGCGCTCGTCCTCACCGTCACGGCCGTCGGCGCCCCGCCGGGGGAGACCTCGCCCAAGCCCCTGCTGACAACCGTTCCCGGGCCGAAGAAGTAGAGGGGCCCCGCCGTGCGCCGTAAAGCCAGCCTGGTCCTGCTCGCGTTCGCGGTCTTCTTCGCCGCCCTGTCCCCGCTGCTGCGCTGGTACGCCTTCCCGCGCCTCGCCAAGATCCCGGCCGGCCAGTACCAGGAGATGGTGCTCGAGGCGAAACCCGCGACGCTTCTCGAGTACGGCTCGATGAAGGCGAAGAAAGTCGAGAAGGTCACCATCGTCCAGACCCTCAAGGGCAACGTCGAGGAGTCCGAGAAGATCGAGCGCAGCGCCGGCCGCGACGTGGTCGTCTGGGACTCCCTTTCGTACGTCCAGGGCCCCGACGGCAAGATGGTCTCGGCCATTCCCGAGCGCTACATCTTCGACGCGCACAGCCAGGCCCCGGTGCACGCCACCGGCGAGATGGTCGACGGCGACCGGGTCAGGCGCGAGGGCATCGAATTCAAATGGCCCTTCCTCACGGAGAAGCGCGATTACGAGTACTTCGACGCGCAGACCCGCACCTCCGCCCCGATCCACTACAGGGGCGAACGGTCGTTCCGCGGAATGGACGTCTACTACTTCGAGCAGACCATCCCCTGGACCAAGGTCAAGTACCCGAAGAAGATGCCCATGCCGGGGATCGACGCGACGAAGCTGGAGAAGCAGACCGGCACGACCCGCTGGTACACCACCAAGCGGATGTTCTGGGTCGACCCCGTTACGGGCGCTCCCGTGAACGGCGAGGAGATCCACCGGGAAGAGCTGCGCGGCGGCAGCCTCCTGGGCGGCCGCGACAAGGTCACCGCTTTCGCCGGTCACGTGAAGATGCGCGAGGACTACATCGAATCGACTGTCGAGCTGGTCAGGACGAACCGTGTCGCGGTCCTCATGCTCACGTCATACCTCCCCTGGGGCTTCCTGTGCCTGGGCGGGGCCCTTTTCGGGCTCGCCCTCTACCTGGAGGCGCGGAGCCGCCGGCCGAGGGAGCGGGCCGGCGGTGAAGCGCCCCGTCCGGAGGCAGCCGTCAGCGCCTGACGCGCTCGGGAACCGCCACGAACTCTGCCCGTTCCCGAGCAGCGCGTGGGTACTCAGCCGCGCCCGAGGCGCGCCTTCGTGTATTTCGTCGGCACGGCCGCCGCCGGGTCCTCCGGCCACGGATGCTTCGGGTAACGCCCCCGCAGTTCCGCCCGCACCGCGCGGTACCCGTCCCGCCAGAAGGACGCCAGATCGGCGGTGACGGCCGCCGGGCGCCCCGCCGGGGACAACAGGTGCACCAGCACCGGCACCCCGGCCACACGGGGCGTCTCGGCCAGCCCGAACATCTCCTGGACCTTCACCGCCAGTACGGGCTGCTCCCCGCCGTACTCCACCCGGACCCGCGACCCGCTCGGCACCTCGATCCGTTCCGGTGCCAGCTCGTCCAGCCGGGCCCCGTCGCCGGACGCCCACGGCAGCAGCCGGTTCAGCGCCTGGGCCGCCTCGATCCGGCCCAGGTCGGCCCTCCGGCGCGCCCGTGACAGTTCCGGCTCCAGCCAATCGTCGGTACGGTCCGCCAGCGCTGCGTCGGACACGTCCGGCCAGGGCGTCCCCAGCACCTTGTGCAGGAAGGCGAGCCGCTCCCGCAGCGCCTGCGCGTCGCGTGTCCAGCGCAGCAGCCCGAGCCCCTCGCGCCGCAGACCGTCGAGCAGCGCTTCCCGTACGCGCTCCCCATCCGGCTTCTTGAGCGCCCGTACGGTCAGTTCGACCGCACCGAGGCGCCGCACGTGCCGCGCCACGACGTCACCGTCCTCCCAGCGCACCTCTTCGCCGGAGACGAGCAGGTGCTCGGCGGCCAGCTTCGCCGTGTCCTCGTCGATGACGGCGGCGAGGCGTACGCGCGCGGAGGCGGCCTGGACGGGGCGGTCGGCGACGGCGACGGCCAGCCACGGCGCGCTGCGCAGCCGCGACCCCTCGCCCAGTTCGGCCCCGGTACCGGACGCCATCAGGAAGGTCCCGTCCCCCCGCCCCCTGGCGACCCGCTCGGGGAACGCGAAGGCGGCCACGATGCCGGCGGCGGCATCGTCACCCACACCCTCGGGGGCCCGGGCGCCGGAGTCGCCCGCCGCCGAAGCCAGTCGCCTCGCCTCCTGCCGCCAGCGCGCCCCGTAGGCGTCGTTTCCGCGGCGGGCCGCCCGCCAGGCCGCGGCCAGGTCGTCGCCGTACTCCCTCGGGGGCTCCTCGCTCAGCAGGGCGACCACCTCCGCCGCGCGGCGTGAGCCGACCTCCCGCGCGCCGTCGACGAGCGCCCGCGCGAGCCGGGGGTGCAGCCCGAGACGTGCCAGCCGTACGCCTCTGTCCGTCGCCCGGCCGGAGTCGTCCACTGCGCCGATCGCGGCCAGCACCGTACGGGCCGCCGCCATCGCGCCGCCCGGCGGCGGATCCAGCAGGGCCAGACCGCTCGCGTCGGGATCTCCCCAGCACGCCGCCTGGAGGGCGAACGCCGTCAGGTCCGCAACCTTGATCTCGGGGGAGGGAAAACGCGCCAGCCGTACGTCGTCGGCCTGGTCCCAGCACCGATAGACCGCTCCCGGCGCCTCCCGCCCGGCCCGCCCGGCGCGCTGCCGGGAGGCCGCCTGCGACGCCCGTACGGTCGTGAGCGCGCTCAGGCCCCGCGCGTGGTCCGTGCGGGGCTCACGCGCGAGTCCGGCGTCCACCACGACCCGTACACCGGGCACCGTCAGGCTCGACTCGGCCACCGAGGTCGCCAGCACCACCCTGCGCGTCCCGGCGGAGCCGGCCAGTACGGCGTCCTGGACCGCCGCCGGCGCCCGCCCGTGCACCTGGAGCACCTCGGCCCCCACCCCGGACAGCCGGCCCGCCACGCGCGCGATCTCGCCCACGCCGGGCAGGAAGCACAGCACATCGCCCTCCCGCTCGGCGAGCGCCCTGCGCACCACGGCCGCCACATGCGTCAGCAGCGCCGGATCGACCCGCATCCCGTGCGGCGGCCGCACCGGACGGGCCGGCGGCGCCCACACCGTCTCCACGGGGTGCGAGACGCCCCGAGCCTCCACCACCGGCGCGTCGCCCAGCAGCCGCGCCCAGCCCTCGGCGTCCGTCGTCGCGGAGGCGGCGAGCAGCCGCAGCTCCGGTCGCAGGGTGGCCCGTACGTCGAGGAGGAACGCGGCGACGGTGTCCGCGTCCAGGTGCCGCTCATGGCACTCGTCGAGGACGACGACATCGACCCCGGCGAGTTCCTGGTCCCGCTGGAGACGCTGGAGGAGTACGCCGGTCGTCACCACCTCCACGACCGTCTCGCGCCCCACCACGCGCTCCCCGCGCACGGTGAAGCCCACGCGCACGCCGACGCTCTCGCCCAGCAGCCACGCCATCCGCCGGGCGGCGGCCCGTGCCGCGATCCGGCGCGGCTCCGCGACGACGACCTTCCGCGTGGGCCGCCCCTGATCGAGCAGCCCGGCCAGCACGAGCGGCACCAGCGTCGTCTTGCCCGTCCCCGGCGGTGCGCACAGCACCGCGGTCCCGTGCGCGTCCAGGGCGCGCTCCAGGGCGGGCACGGCGGTGCGTACGGGAAGCTGCCCGAGGGCGTCGGTGCGGATCACGCCCCTAGTCTCGTACGCACACGAAAATCGCCGTTCCCGGGATCAGGTTTCCGCGCAACGGGGACCAGCCGCCCCACTCCTGCGTGTTCCAGGAGGGCCACTCCGGCTCGACGAGGTCGACCAGCCGGAAGCCGCCCGCCGTCACGTCCCGTACACGGTCGCCGATCGTTCTGTGGTGCTCCACGTAGACCGCGCGCCCCTCCTCGTCCTGCTCGACGTACGGGGTGCGGTCGAAGTAGGAGGCGGCGACGGACAGGCCCTCGGGGCCGGGCTCGTCGGGGAAGGCCCAGCGGACGGGATGCGTGACGGAGAAGACCCAGCGGCCGCCGGGGCGCAGGACACGCCGTACCTCCCGGAAGACCTCCACCGGGTCGGCGACGAAGGGCACCGCCCCGTACGCCGAGCACGCGAGGTCGAAGGACGCGTCCTTGAAGGGCAGCGTTCCCGCGTCCGCCTGCACCAGGGGGACCTCACCGCCGATCCGCAGGGCGTGCTGGAGCTGCCGGTGCGAGAGATCCAGGGCCACAGGGCGCGCGCCCTGCGCGGCGAGCCAGCGCGAGCACTGCGCGGCGCCGGCGCCGATCTCCAGAACGTCCAGTCCCTTCAGGAACGCCGCCGGACCCAGCAGGCCGGCGTCCGCCTCGTCCAGCCCCTCCGGACCCCACACGAAGCGGTCGTCACCGAGGAACGCGCCGTGCTCGCTCTGGTACTCGTCCGCGTTCCGGTCCCACCAGCCCCGGCTCGCCCTGCTGCTCTCCGCCTCGCCGGCCTCGCGGCGGGTCGCCTCGCCCTCGTCCCCGTCGTCCGGGACGTAGCTGTCGAGGGCCTCGAAAGCATCTGTGGCGTCTTTACCCTGGCTCATTGCGCCCGTCTGTCTCGTCTGCGTAGGCTCCGCTCGAGCCTGTAGCTGCAGAGTGCGGTGCGGCCGTTGCGGCCTCGCCAAACCTTAGTTGTGCCGGGTATGGGGCGATCCGCCCCGGGTGGGCGCCTTCGCGCATTGACCCTGCCCGGCTGCCCCCGTATGCTACAAGTTGCGCTGCGAGCCTGCGCACCTCAGACAGAGCAGGCTGCGCTTGCACCGGTTGTATGTCCCCTCGGTTGTCGAGGCGTTTCCGTTCCCCGGAATCGCGCCTCCTAGGCTGCCCGGCTTCAGCAGGTGCCGACACGGGCTCCCGGCGTAGCAGTACCTACGACTTACTGTCCGTACCGGAGCCCTTACCCACATGACGAGCAGCACCGAGACCACCGCTTCCACCACCCCGCAGGTAGCGGTCAACGACATCGGTAACGAGGAAGCCTTCCTCGCCGCGATCGACGAGACGATCAAGTACTTCAACGACGGCGACATCGTCGACGGCGTCATCGTGAAGGTCGACCGGGACGAGGTCCTGCTCGACATCGGTTACAAGACCGAAGGCGTCATCCCCTCCCGCGAGCTTTCCATCAAGCACGACGTCGACCCCAATGAGGTCGTCGCCGTGGGCGATGAGATCGAGGCTCTTGTTCTCCAGAAGGAGGACAAGGAAGGCCGTCTCATCCTGTCCAAGAAGCGCGCACAGTACGAGCGCGCCTGGGGCACGATCGAGAAGATCAAGGAAGAGGACGGGATCGTCACCGGCACCGTCATCGAGGTGGTCAAGGGTGGTCTCATCCTCGACATCGGCCTCCGTGGCTTCCTGCCGGCCTCCCTCGTCGAGATGCGTCGTGTCCGCGACCTCCAGCCCTACGTGGGCAAGGAGCTCGAGGCCAAGATCATCGAGCTGGACAAGAACCGCAACAACGTGGTCCTGTCCCGCCGTGCCTGGCTCGAGCAGACCCAGAGCGAGGTCCGTCAGACCTTCCTCACGACCCTGCAGAAGGGCCAGGTCCGCTCCGGCGTCGTTTCCTCGATCGTCAACTTCGGTGCGTTCGTGGACCTCGGTGGCGTCGACGGTCTCGTGCACGTCTCCGAGCTCTCCTGGAAGCACATCGACCACCCCTCCGAGGTTGTCGAGGTCGGCCAGGAAGTCACCGTCGAGGTCCTCGACGTCGACATGGACCGCGAGCGCGTCTCGCTGTCGCTCAAGGCGACGCAGGAAGACCCGTGGCAGCAGTTCGCCCGTACGCACCAGATCGGGCAGGTTGTTCCCGGTAAGGTCACGAAGCTCGTTCCGTTCGGTGCGTTCGTGCGCGTCGACGAGGGCATCGAGGGTCTGGTCCACATCTCCGAGCTGGCCGAGCGCCACGTGGAGATCCCGGAGCAGGTCGTCCAGGTCAACGACGAGATCTTCGTCAAGGTCATCGACATCGACCTCGAGCGTCGCCGCATCAGCCTCTCGCTGAAGCAGGCCAACGAGTCGTTCGGTTCCGACCCGGCCTCGGTCGAGTTCGACCCGACGCTGTACGGCATGGCCGCGTCGTACGACGACCAGGGCAACTACATCTACCCCGAGGGCTTCGACCCCGAGACCAACGACTGGCTCGAGGGCTTCGAGACCCAGCGCGAGGCGTGGGAGGGCCAGTACGCCGAGGCGCAGCAGCGCTTCGAGCAGCACCAGGCCCAGGTCATCAAGTCCCGCGAGGCCGACGAGGCCGCCGCTGCCGAGGGTGCTGCTGCCCCGGCCGCCGGCGCCCCGGCTGCCTCCGGCGGCAGCGGTGGCGGCTCCTACTCCTCGGAGTCGGCGGACAACTCCGGCGCCCTGGCGTCGGACGAGGCGCTGGCCGCGCTCCGCGAGAAGCTGGCGGGCGGCCAGAGCTGACGCTCTGACCACCAGCTGGTAACTGGCTGAAAGTAAGGCCCGCTCCCCGATGGGGGGCGGGCCTTACTCATGTCCGCTTGCTCATGTCCTCTTCACGGTCGTACACGGTCGTCTGACGTCCGCTTCCGCCCATGTCGCACGCGCACGTGGCCGGCGCGCATCGCTTCCCGGGAACGGCCGGAAAGGCTGCCGGAGAAGGCGCACGGGGCGGGAATGCCCGTGCCTCACGGCACGTTCTTCCGTAGGAACACGAGGAGGAGCGGTAATCGTGCTGGATCCGCAGGATTTGTATGAGTGGGAGCCGAAGGGCCTCGCCGTCGTCGACATGGCGCTCGCGCAGGAGTCGGCCGGACTGGTCATGCTCTACCACTTCGACGGTTACATCGACGCGGGCGAGACCGGCGAGCAGATCGTCGGAAAGCTCCTGGACACCCTGCCCCACCAGGTCGTGGCCCGCTTCGACCACGACAGGCTGGTGGACTACCGGGCCCGCCGCCCGCTCCTGACCTTCCGGCGCGACAAGTGGGCCGAGTACGAGGCGCCCGAGATCGATGTCCGGCTCGTCCAGGACGCGACCGGAGCGCCCTTCCTGCTGCTCTCGGGACCCGAGCCGGACGTGGAGTGGGAGCGGTTCGCCCTCGCCGTACGGCAGATCGTCGAGCGGCTCGGTGTGCGCCTCTCGGTGAATTTCCACGGCATCCCCATGGGTGTCCCGCACACCCGCCCCGTCGGCATCACGCCGCACGGCAACCGCACCGACCTCATGCCTGGCCACCGCAGCCCGTTCGACGAGGCTCAGGTGCCCGGCAGTGCTGAGTCGCTTGTCGAGTTCCGGCTCGAGGAATCGGGGCACGACGTGCTCGGCGTCGCGGCGCACGTACCGCACTACGTCGCGCGTTCCTCGTACCCCGACGCCGCGCTGACCGCCCTGGAGGCGATCACGGCGGCGACCGGACTGGTGCTGCCGGGCGTCGCACACTCGCTGCGTACGGAGGCCAGGCGTACGCAGGACGAGATCGACCGGCAGGTCGGTGAGGGCGACGAGGAGCTCGTCTCGCTCGTACAGGGCCTTGAGCACCAGTACGACGCGGTGGCCGGCGCGGCGACACGGGGCAATCTCGTCGCCGAGCCCGTCGATCTGCCGTCGGCGGACGAGATAGGTCTCGAATTCGAACGCTTTCTCGCCGAGCGGGAGGGTGATGTCTAGGCCCCTCCGGGCCCCTCGTCTAGGCTTCCGCGCATGCTGAAAGTGGGCCTGACCGGCGGAATCGGCGCCGGTAAGAGCGAAGTGTCGCGGCTGCTCGTCACGTACGGAGCCGTCCTGATCGACGCCGACAAGATCGCGAGGGAGGTCGTCGAGCCCGGAACGCCGGGGCTCGCGGCCGTCGTCGAGGCCTTCGGGGAGGACATCCTCGCCCCGGACGGGAGCCTGGACCGCCCGAAGCTCGGCTCGATCGTCTTCGCCGACGCCTCGCGCCTGGCGACGCTGAACGCCATCGTCCACCCGCTGGTGGGCGCGCGGTCGGCGGAGCTGGAGGGCGGGGCGGGCACGGACGCCGTCGTCATCCACGACGTACCGCTTCTTACGGAAAACGGCCTCGCGCCGCTGTACGACCTGGTGGTCGTGGTGGACGCGTCACCGCAGACCCAGCTGGACCGGCTTGTACGGCTCCGCGGCATGACCGAGGACGAGGCGCGGGCCAGAATGGGTGCCCAGGCTTCCCGGGAGCAGCGGCTCGCGATCGCGGACCTGGTGATCGACAACGACGGACCGCTGGAGGCACTGGAGCCGCAGGTGCGCAAGGTCTGGGCGGAACTGACCGAGCGGGCGGCGCCGACGGTTGCCTGACCGCCTGACCGCCTGACCGCCTGACCGCCTGACCGCCTGACCGCCTGACCGCCTGACCGCCTGACCGGATGTCCGGATGTCCGGATGTCCGGATGTCCGGATGTCCGGATGTCCGGCTGTTCGGACCGGCCGTCCGGCTGAGAAGCTGGCCGGCTTCGGACCTGGTGTCCGGCGGGTTGCTGCTCGGCGTCTTCCTGGCGGAATACGGCATGCTGCCGGGGCCGTTGGAAAGAATGAGGCGAGCGGAAGGATGCCAGCGTGCCCGAAAGCAGCCCGGAGACCCACATCATCGATTACCGCGCGGCGGAGCACTTGCTGGCCGCGCGTGATCCGCGCGGAGCCGTGAAGCTCCTGGACTCGGTCATAGCGGCCCACCCGGAGAACACGGCGGCGCGGCTGTTGCGGGCCCGCGCCTTCTTCGCGTCCGCCCAATTGCGCTCGGCGGAACTCGAATTCCAGTTGGTGCTGGAGCGGGAGCCCGACAACGCGTTCGCGCACTTCGCCCTTGCGCGTACGTACGAGCGTGCCTTGCGCGCCGACCGGGCGCAGCGGCACTTCCGGCTGGCGGCGGCGCTCGATCCGAAGCCGGAGTACCTGGCGGCGGCGCGGTTCGACGCGGACGAGTGACCTGGTGGGCGGCCTCCCGGCCCGCGACTGCTGCCTGCGGGGGCCGCTCCTTGACCGGGAACAACCTGAGGGTTGACCGGGAACAACCTGGGGGCCGGAGAGGCTACTGGCGCGGTGGCTCGTACGGCGGGATGTCGCGGCCGGGCTGGTAGTGCGGGCCCTGGTGCATGTGCCGTACGACCATCACCAGGTCGACGATGACCACGACGGCGAGGCAGCCGCAGGCGATGGCCCAGCCGGTGCGGCCGGTGGCGGCGAAGGCGAGCGTTCCGCCGACGGTCCAGAGCAGGCCCCACAGGGCCAGCCCGAGCCGGAGGCGCAGGGGACTGCGTGCGGTCTTCGGTTCACTCCCAGTACGCATGATCATGACCAATCGCCCTCTTCCAGTGGATATTTACCCGGCTGGGGCACTCGTAGCCTGCCCGGCGCGTTCGCGTAGTGCGGAAGCCGTGGTGAGTTGTGGTAGGGGCCGTCGGGGGGGGTGTCGGTGGGGGCCGTGCTGCAGACGCTGCGAGCCGACCAGAAGCTCGGGGCGTGGCTGAAGGAGCTCGAGGAGCTGGAGGAGCCGGAGGAGCTCGACCGGCTTGGCTTCGGTCCTGTCGCGCTCCCGGGGGCGGACGAGCTGCCCGATGTGCTGCTGGACCTTGCCGTACCGCACGAGGACATCAACCCGCTGGTCGCGCTGCGGGACACTCTGGTGGGGGATGCCGAGTGGCACTGGCTGCTCCGGCGGAGTGTCGTGGGCCTGCTGCGGGACATGGGAGTGGAGGGCGGCGGCCTGGAGCTGCCGTTGATGCCGGCGGAGCTGGGTGAGCCGGGGCGCTTGTTCCCGGTGTACGTGTTCGTCGCGGCCCTGCCGTACGTCGAGGCGTACCACCGCGAGCACGCCGTGCCGCACGAGATCTCCCGTCGTACGCTGGCCGATCTGGGCCGCAATATGGCCCTGCACCGGCGCCGGCTTGGAACGGGCGGGCTGCTGGTGCCGTTCTGGATCAGGCTGCACTTCCGGGGCGAGATCTACCAGCTGGGGCGCCTCCAGTTCCAGCGGACCAGGGTCGGCGCGCACCTGGCGGAACGGGCGGCGGCGGCAGGGGTGCCGGTCGAGGTGGGCGACCCCGCCCTGAACCTGCACATACCGGACTGTCGGGGGCCGATGACGCCGAGCGCCTGCGACGCATCGCTGGCGCTCGCCCGGGAATTCTTCGCGCGGCACTGTCCGCAGGAGGACTTCCGTGTCGGCGTGTGCCGCTCGTGGCTCCTCGATCCGCAACTGCGTGCGTATCTGCGGGAGGACTCCAGCATCGTGCGTTTTCAGGACCGTTTCCGTCCCCTGGACCCGGTGACGGCAGCGGACGACACGCTGCCCGTCGGCTTCGTCTTCGGCGATCCGGACCTGCCGGTGGACCAACTGCCGCGCCGTACTGCCGTGGAGAGGGCCATCGGGGACCATCTGCGGGCCGGCGGGCACTGGTACGGGGGAAAAGGCTGGCTCCGGCTGTGAGTTGGTCGTGATCCGGCGATGAGTTCCGGGGCGCGGCGCGGTCTGTATCTGTGAAAGCACGAGGCGTACCGCTTCCCAGGGAGACCACGATGTCCGAGGCCACGACCACCCTCACCACCGTCAACGAGACCTCTCGCGCGGCGCGGATCACCGTACGCGTCCTTCAGATCCTGCTGGCCGTGTTCTTCGCCGTCCCGAGCGCGTCCCCCAAACTCGTCGGGCACTCGTCGGCGTCGGAGGCCTTCGACAAGATCGGCTTCGGCGACTGGTTCATGTACCTCGTCGGGGGCCTGGAGCTGGCGGGCGCGATCGCGTTGCTGATTCCCGTCCTGTCCGGGGTGGCGGCGCTCGCCCTCGGTGCGCTGATGATCGGGGCGTTCGTCACCCAACTCGGTGTGTTCGACGGTGAGAACGCTGCGACGCCGCTGATCCTGCTGGTGCCGCTCATGGCCATCGCGTGGGCCCGCCGGCACCACCTCCGTCCTGTCCTGGGGGTGAAGGCGCGCCGGTAGGGCGCCGGGGACGAGGGGTGAGGCTGGCGGGGTCGCTGGGTCCTGGTCTCACCAGCCCCACCCTGCTCCCCGCCCCCCTTTATCGCTCCCCGTCCCCGTCCCCATTCCCGCTCCTGCTCCCGCCCTCGCCTTCGCCCTCGCCATGGTGCATGCGTACGCCGCCCCCCAGCCCGCGCCGGGCGTGATCCACGGCCAGTGTCAGACCCCGCCCGTAGACTCGCACGTGGACAGGGACACAAGGCCACAAGCGCCATGAGCGCACGAGCACGACCATGCGACCAGCGCGGACGGGGGTGAAGTCATGACGGATACGGGACGCCGTGCCGCGGTGTTTCTTCCCGCCGAGCTGCCGCGCGAAGGCAGGGTCGCCCTTTGGGACCCCGAGGGCGGTCCGCTGCCCGACGCGTCCACCGAAATCACCGTCGTACGCCGCCACGGCCCCGGCGGCACGGCCGTGAGCCGCCACACCGTGGCCGCCGTCCTCCTGTCCGTCTCCGACGCCCTGCCCCTGCTGGTCCGAGCCCGTCACGACCCGGCCGCGCACCCCGCCACCCGCTGCTGGGGCGCTGCGGCGCTCCACGCCCTGCACCTCGCCGCACGGGGCCGGCTGCTGCCCGGGCTCACCGCCGGGGATCACGACGCCTGGCGGGCAGGACCACTCGACGCCGACGACGTCGCGCAGGTACGGGCCATCGCCGCAGCCATGCCCCCCGAGGGCCACGCCGTCCCGCTGCCCGGACGTACGCCGCTCGAGCTCCCCGCCCCCGAGGCCCTGGTGAAGGCGTTTCTCGACTCGGCCGTGGACACCCTGCCCCGGACGCCCTCAGCGGCGTACGCGGTCGGCGCCCCCTTCGCGGCACGCGCCGCGCAGCACCTCCCGGGCCTGCGGGAGTGGGCGGCGGAGGTCGCGGCAGGGATGGACGCGGGGGTACGCGTGTCGCTGCGCCTCGACCTGTCGCAGTTCGAGCTCTTCGACAGCGCGGCGAACGAGACGCGGGACGACGAAACGCACGACGGCGGCAGCGGCACCGGCGGGGACGAGCGCCGGGCCGCCACCGCCCTGGTCCAGGTGCACAGCCTGGCCGACCCCACGCACATCATCGACGCGGCCGCCCTGTGGTCGGGCGGCGGCAGCGAAGGCTTCGGCCCGCGTGCCCGCATCGACGCGGTGCTGGCGCTGCGCCGCGCGGCTCGGGTCTGGGACCCGCTCGGCCGTCTCCTGGAGCGAACGGTTCCCGACGTACTGCCGCTGTCGGAGGACGAGTTGTACGAGCTGCTGGGTCCAGCGGCGGTCCGGCTCGGCGCGGCGGGCGTCATGGTCCACTGGCCGAGGGAGCTGGCCCGTACGCTCACGGCGACCGCGGTCGTACGCTCCGCGCCCGGGTCCGCGACCGACGGCACACCGTTCTTCGACGCCCAGGAGCTCTTCGCGTTCAGCTGGCAGCTGGCGGTCGGCGGCGAGCCGCTCAGCGAGGCTGACATGGACGCGCTCGCCGAGGCACACCGCCCCGTCGTCCGGCTCCGGGACCAGTGGGTGGTGGTCGACCCGGCGCTCGTACGCAAGGCGCGCAAGCGCGAACTGGGCCTTCTGCAGCCGGTGGACGCCTTGGCGGCGGCTCTCACCGGCAGCGCGGAGGTAGACGGGGAGCAGGTCGAAGCGGTCCCCGTGGGCGCCCTGGCCGCACTGCGGGACCGCCTCACGGCAGGTACAGGAACCGGCACTCCGCCCGTCCCCCAGCCGCCCGGCCTCGACGCCACCCTGCGCGACTACCAGCTGCGCGGGCTTGCCTGGCTGGACCAGATGACCGCCCTCGGCCTCGGCGGCTGCCTCGCCGACGACATGGGCCTGGGCAAGACCATCACGGTCATCGCCCTCCACCTCCGCCGAGCCCGCAGCGCCCCCACACTCGTCGTCTGCCCCGCGTCCCTCCTCGGCAACTGGCAGCGCGAGATCACGCGCTTCGCCCCCGGCGTCCCCGTCCGCCGCTTCCACGGCGCGGACCGGACGCTCGACGACACGAACGAAGGCGACGCGGGCTTCGTGCTCACGACGTACGGCACCATGCGCACCAGCGCGCCCGAACTGGCGGCCCACACCTGGGGGATGGTCGTCGCCGACGAGGCGCAGCACGTCAAGAACCCGTATTCCTCCACGGCGAAGGCGCTGCGCACCATCCCGGCCCCCGCCCGCATCGCCCTGACCGGAACGCCCGTGGAGAACAACCTCTCCGAGCTGTGGGCGCTCCTCGACTGGACGACACCGGGCCTGCTCGGCCCGCTCAAGTCCTTTCGCGCCCGGCACGCGCGCCTGGTCGAGAGCGGCGAGGACGACGAGGCCTCCGAGCGCCTCGCCCGTCTCGTACGCCCCTTCCTCCTGCGCCGCAAGAAGTCCGACCCGGGCATCGTGCCGGAGCTCCCGCCCAAGACGGAGACCGACCACCCCGTCTCGCTCACCCGCGAACAGGCCTCCCTCTACGAAGCGTCCGTACGCGAATCCATGGCGGCCATCGAGGAGTCGGAAGGCATCGCACGCCGAGGCCTCGTCATGAAGCTCCTCTCCTCCCTCAAGCAGATCTGCAACCACCCCGCGCAGTATCTG
Organism: Streptomyces sp. NPDC055287; assembly: GCF_053646035.1. NCBI lineage: Bacteria > Bacillati > Actinomycetota > Actinomycetes > Kitasatosporales > Streptomycetaceae > Streptomyces > Streptomyces sp. NPDC055287. The sequence continues at coordinate 49,633 of NZ_JBSHNE010000011.1, forward strand.
AAGGAGGACACGCGGCGCCTGACCGGCCGTTCCGGCAAGCTCGAACTGCTCGACGAGCTTCTCGACACGATCCTGTCCGAGGGCGGCTCGGTCCTGATCTTCACGCAGTACGTCACCATGGCCCGTCTGCTCGCCGACCACCTGACGGCCCGCGCGGTCCCGTCCCAGCTCCTGCACGGCGGAACGCCCGTCGCCCAGCGGGAGGAGATGGTGGACCGCTTCCAGTCCGCCGAGATTCCGGTCTTCCTGCTCTCCCTCAAGGCGGCCGGCACCGGCCTGAACCTCACCCGGGCCGCCCACGTCATCCACTACGACCGCTGGTGGAACCCGGCGGTCGAGGACCAGGCGACCGACCGCGCGTACCGGATCGGCCAGACCCAGCCGGTACAGGTGCACCGGCTGATCGCGGAGGGCACGGTGGAAGATCGCATCGCCGAACTGATCACCTCCAAGCGGGCGTTGGCGGACGCGGTCCTCGGCGGCGGAGAAGCGGCCCTGACCGAACTCACCGACCGCGAGCTGGCCGACCTGGTCTCCCTGCGGAGGCCGTCATGAGCGCGAACGGCAGGGGCGGCGCCGTCAGCGGCAGCAGCTGGTGGGGCAACGCGTGGGTCGAGGCACTGGAAGCCCTCTCACTCGACCCGGCCCGCCTGGCGCGCGGCCATACGTACGCCAGTGAGGGAAACGTCGGCGCGATCAGTGTGACGCCGGGCCGGATCATCACGTACGTACGGGGCAGCCGCTCCCGTCCGTACCGTACGGAGATCCGCCTGCGCACGCTCTCCGACGACGACTGGGACCGCTTCCTGGCCATGGCGGCGGCCAATCCGTCCCACATGGCGGCGCTGCTCGACAAGGACATGCCGCACTCCCTGGTGGATTCGGCGTCCGGGGTGGGCGTCGACCTGCTGCCGGCCCCGGGCGACCTGGTCCCGTCCTGTTCGTGCCCGGACCGCGGCCACCCCTGCAAGCACGCGGCCGCACTCTGCTACGAGACGGCACGCCTTCTGGACGCCGACCCGTTCGTCCTGCTCCTGATGCGCGGCCGGGCGGAACGCGACCTCCTCGACGACCTCGCCCGTCGCAACGCCGCCCACTCGGCCCGCGAGAAGCCCGCACCCCCGCCCTTCCCCGGCGTACCGGCCGACACCGCCCTGACCCCGCATACGCTCCCGCCGCTCCCGGGCCCGTTTCCCCTTCCCCCGCACCCCGGTCACGCCTCCGGCGCGTACCCGGGCACGCGAGGCGCCCCGGACCCCCTCTCGCTGGACCTCCTGGTGACGGACGCGGCGGCCCGCGCCCACGCGCTCCTGACCACCGGTACGGACCCCATCGCCACGCTCACCGCCTGGCAGGACGCGGTCCGCCTGGCCGCCGCCCAGCCGGGCTCGGGCCTGACCGCCGCGACCCGGAAGCTGTATGCCACCCTGGCCGCCGCGAACGACCGCAGCCCCACCGACCTGGCACGCGCGGTGGCAGCCTGGCAACAGGGCGGCCTGACCGGACTCGCCGTGCTCGAAACGCCCTGGGACCCCCCGGCGGGCCCCTTCGACCGGGCCCGCCCGGCCCTGTCCGCCGCCGACCTCCCCCGCCTGCGCCCCCACCGCAACCACCTCACCGACGCGGAACGCGGCATCCAGCTCCGCCTGGGCCACGACGACCGCTGGTACCCCTACGAATCGGACCCGGGCACGGACGACTGGTGGCCGACGGGCACCCCGGACGAAGACCCGGTGGGCGCCCTGACGGCGCTGCTCGACGCCTGAACCGGGCGGGAGCCCACTTGGCCCCGCGAGCCGCAGCCCGCCGACGGAAAAGCACGCGACAGCATCGGGCCGCGAGCACCAGGCTGCACCCGAGCACACCAAGCGATACGGCCGCTTCACGGCCGCCGACACGGCCATGCCGGGACGACCGGCGGCCCGTCGCCAGAGGCCCTCATGTCCCGTACCGCCCACCACACTCCACTACAGCACCGCGGCTCGAGTTGGTGGTCCACCGGATCCGCCGTCTCCACGTCGTGGACGGCTCACGCCCTCACGGACCTCCGCTACTCCACTGCGGAACTCCGCGCCGCCCACCGGGCAGGCCGCCGGCCCACCCCGGAGCGCATGACCCACAGCCTCGCGTCCTGCACCTTCCCCCGCGCCTCGGGCACCCCGATCAACGGCCGCCCCGAACACGAGTCCCGAGCCCGCGCCGCCCTCCACCAGTTCACCACCCGAGCCCGCAAGCAACTCCGGGCTTCCCCTTCCACCGCCGAGGACCTCGACCATCCCCCGCCCCGCCACCGCCATGCCTGCGTCTGGCACGGGTAGCTCAGCCATGCCCGCTGCCCCGTCGGCCTCAGGCCGGCGCGCCCTCCGGTGACCGGCGACCGGCCCGCGGCTCCAAGTGCACGATGACACTCGAGTAGAAGCGGTCCACCGCGTCGTCGACACTGCGGATGAATCCGGACTCGGCGTTGCCACGCGTGCTGCCGACGCTCTTGGAGAGGGACAGCCGGAAACCGGAAATCTGTCCGGCATTCCTCGGAACGAGATCTCCAGGTTCGGGCCGGAGCTTCTCGAGCGTGCCGCGCGGGCCTGCGCCCTGACCGCCAAGAAGGGTCTGCACATGCAAGTCGGCCGGTGCTTCCACGAGCTGCTTCAGCAGGCGCTTGACCCTGCTGAGGGGGTACACCTGGTCGGGAGCCACGACGTCGATGGACGTACGCAGCTTGCCCAGCCGGAGGTCGGCGGTGACAGCCAGGACTCCGGCCGCCCCGTCGATGCGGATTTCGGCGTCCAGCCGTCCGTCCTCACAGAAGCGTTCCGCGAGCGCGGTGCGCCGGGATTGCGGGTCGGTGCCCCGCTTGGCGCGCTGGACCGGCATGACCTTCTCGCCGAGCTCACCGCCCAGTCTCAGGCAGACCTGCCGGATGAGCCGTTCCCAGCTCTCGACCACGAGCACGGCGCGCTGGTCGCCCGGGCAGAGGGTCTCCTGGTCGATGCCATTGCGTACCGGTACCCAGGCAGGTCCCATGTTCTGGAAGCCGTGACAACCGGAATTCTCGTGCTGGAGGTACTGGAGGAGTTCCTGGAGCATCCAGGCGCGGATCTCGTTCCGTACGCCCTCGTGGCGGATCAGCATCTGCGCCTGGTGGGTGACTTCGGCCCAGGAAAGGTGCCATAGGGCCACTTTGTGTTTCCGGCGGCCGTCGATCTTGACATCGACGAGGGGACTGCCTTCGAGTGCCACATCGTTGGAGATCGTGATCACGGCCTCGTACCCGCGTCGGGCAGCGATGTCCATGTAGTCCTGGACCTGCTGGTCCTTGAGCGGATTTCCGTTGGTCTTGGTCTCCACCAGTGCTGTCCAGAGCTTGCCCGCCCGCTCGATGCGGATGATGCCGTCCGGGCGCCTGGGGCTGTCGCCGTTCGGCAGCGTGACTTCCGTAAAGGTCTCGATGTGGCCGGACGGCGCACCGAATCCGGCAGTGAGCCGCCGGCCGAACTCCGGCACGTGGGCCATGACGGACAGCAGGATGGAGGTCGCCCGGATCTCGCGTTCCCTGTCGTTCTTGAGCGAGGAAGCGGGGAACAGCCGGGCGCTGCGCCAGGAGTCGTTCTCCGCCAGCGACTTCCTGGGCGCCTTGGGGAGTGTGACCTTCTTCCTGGCGGTACGCAGCCGGCGCGCGGAAGCGGCGGGGGCAGGAGCGGCCTGAGCCGGGACGACCACCGGAACCGCGACGACCGGAACGTCCACGACGGGCGTACACGCGGCCGGCCTCGGCGCCGGAACAGCCGCCGGGACCGGCGCCGCGCCGCAGACGTCCTCCGTCTCCTCTTGTGCGGCCTCTGCGGCCTCTGCGGCACCTGCGACCTCTGCTGACCCGGCATCCTGTTCGTCGTCATCGTCGATCTCAATGCCGTAGTCGGTGGCCAGTCCGGCCAGCCCGGTCTCGTAACCCTGCCCGACCGCCCGGAACTTCCACTCGTCGTTGCGCCGGTACATCTCGCCGAAGACGAAGGCGCTCTCCACACTCGCCCCGGAGATCGAGAAGCCGAGGAGCCGCTCGCCGCCCGCGTCGGTCAGCGTGATCCGGAGGTTCTCCAACTGCCCGAACGCGGCGCGCTGATGACGGCTGGCAGCGACCACGGCCCGCTCGACGTCGGAGGGTAAGGCGGTGAGGTCCAGCTGAATGCGGTCCTCGTTGCCGTTGCTGGTCGGCGTCTGGCCGAGGAGCTGCACGCTGCCGTTGGCCGCGGCGGGGTTGTTGTAGAAGAAGAAGTCGGCATTGCTGCGCACCTTCCCGTCCGGACCCAGCAGCAGTACGGAAACGTCGGCGTCCCCGTCGCCGTCGGGGCTGCTCCATCCCAGGCTGACGGTGACAGATCCGGTGTTCTCGCTGAGCGCTGCCAGACCGACGTTGGCGCCCTTGGTCATCTCGTGCACGTGAAGCCCCCCAGGCGGTGCAAGGGCTGAACGGCTGAGCCAGGACAGCCCTCCCTGAACGCTTCCGGGATGCCCACGGAAGCGGAATGAGAGCGTATCGGCCGAACCTGTTCCTACGGCATATGTCTGCACGAACTGTCTCGACCCGGTATGGGGGTGCGACACACTCCGGAGCATCAGCCGGCGAACTGCTCAGTCAGTCGGAGGAACACGGCGCTCGAGTGAGTCTCGGCAGCGACCGCGGCAGCGGAGTCGCGGAACAGCAAGGGATGCCCACCCAGGCAGCACGAAGTGACTCCTGCGGGTGGGGGCATGTCCTCAGAGATCCGCCGTGAGACGGGGGAAGCCGGGCGGGCCGCAACGACGATGTGATCGACTCTGCCTCCGCACCCCTCGGTACGCAGGCGGTCCCGTTGCCGTCGGCGTAGGAGTCGGACTCAGGGTTGCGGCGCAGTGCGCCAAGCCGTCAGGACCGCCTCTATCGCGCCCGCCACCCGCGCCCGCGCCTTGTTCCTCGGTACGCCGCTCATCAGCAGCGCGTCGTACGGCGTGTCCTCGTGGCGTACGGCGGCTCTCACCGCTGCCGTTACCGCGCTCTCGTCCAGGGCCCGGCCCGCCGCGCTGCGGCCCACCCTGCCGCTGCCGCGCAGGCCGGTGTGGGCCGCGACGGACTCGGCGCGGGACGGTGGGCAGGACGGGAAGAGCCGGAGGATCTCGGCCGTCAGGGCGGTCGTGAAGCGTACGTCCTCGGCCGCGCGGCGCGTCGCGTCGCGTGCGCGGCGGCGGGCTCGGGCCTCCGCGTCGGCCAGGCAGGCGGTCTCGGCGCGGGCCAGGGCCGGGGCCTCGACGAGGAGGCCCTGGCGTTCGTAGCGGCTGCGGCGTCGGTTGTGGCGTACGACCACCGCCCAGAGCGCGCTCGTCTCACGGGCCCTGCGCGTCAGCGCCGCGTTGCCCCGCGGGAGATAGACCAGGTGCGCCAGGTCCGCGCAGTCGAGGCAGATGACGGCGTTGAACTCGAGGGTGTGGAAGCGCAGAGGGCCTTGGCGGCACTCCGCGCAGTGTCTCCGCTTGTGTGGTTCTGGTTCGATCGCCACCAGGTCCATGGGGGGAGCGTACCCAGCTGTCAGCGCACGCTGGGGGCCGCCGCGTCGATGAAATTCGCCAGGGCTTCCTTGGCCTGCTCGGAGCGGCGGGCGCGTTCCGGCTCGTCCCCCGCGCCGTGCATGCTGTGGGTGAACTCCAGCGCCGACTGGGCCAGTCGTACGGCGTCGCGGTCCGCGCAGACGAGCTGTACGCGGATCAAAGCCTGCCGGGCGGCCGAGCGCAGCGGATACGAGTCGAGGCGCGAGTTCTTGGCGTCGGCGCTGTCCGGCGCCTCGGCCTTGCGGTGCCAGCGGTCGTTCTGCGCGCGGCGGTAGTCCACGAGCGCGCCGGCGAAATGGCTGTACGCGGAGATCCGCTCCTGGCGGAGCTGTTCCGCGCGGGCGAGGGCGGCGGTCCGTTCTGCCGTCTGGCGCTGGAAGAGGTGCGTGGCGACCGAGCCGAGCAGGGTGCCTATGACGGCGATGAGGGCTGTCCCCATGGCGGTGTGTCTCCCCGTGCAGTGTGAATAATCGTTCGAGTTCGGCCAGTTGATGTTGCTAGCGTCATGGACGTGGCGAAACTCAATCAGATCATCGCAGTCGAGAAAGGCGTCAAGTCCAAGGCGCAGCAGGACCTGACGGCGGCTCAGCACAGCCTCCAGAAGCCCGCCCTGCTCGCGGGCATCTCGCGCACGTACCAGGCGAAGGACGAGGAGGGTGAGCAGCTGCCGCCCGAGTCCACGCGCGTCCAGGTCAAGGCCGAGGACGTACTGCGCGATACCGCGAAGACGCTGACCCGGCTGTTCGACGTGACCGCCACCAAGGACTGGGCCAACTGCACCGCCCGCGCCGACGTGACCGTCGACGGGCGGGTGCTGGTGAGCGGGGCGCCGGTCTCCTATCTGCTCTTCCTGGAGAAGCAGCTGGCCGACATCAGTGCCTTCGTGCGGAAGCTGCCGGTGCTCGACGCCTCCGAGGCGTGGACGCTGGATCCGTCGACCGACGACTGGAAGACCGACGCGGTGCGGACCCTTCGTACGAAGAAGGTGCCGCGCAACCACGTGAAGGCGGAGGCGACCGACAAGCACCCGGCGCAGGTCGAGGTGTACTACGAGGACATTCCGGTCGGGTACTGGACGACCGTGAAGTTCTCCGGCGCGCTGACGGCCCGCCGTGTGAACGAGCTGCTCGAGCGGGTGGAAAAGCTCCAGCAGGCGGTGAAGTTCGCGCGGGAAGAGGCGAACGGCGCCGAGGTCACGGACCAGCGGGTGGGAGACGCCTTTTTCGGCTACCTGTTCGGGTAACCGGTCGGGTAGCTTCAATGACTCCCCGGCCGCCATCGTGCGGTCGGGGTGCGCGAGGAGCGCAAGCTGAAACTGAAGTTCGTCGTGACTGTCGCGGTACGCAGCCGGATGCCGGCTACGGGCCGCGATCAATCTCAGACTCTTGCTCCAGACTCAGCATTCGCCGCCGATCGCCGGTTCAACCGGGCCCAGGCCCATGCACGTCGAGATGCCGGTTCAATTCCGGCCCGTGGAGCTCGGTCCGCGGTGGTCTAAAGGCATGACGCGGCGACATAACGACTGACCTGGTCCCCTTACTGGACGGCGTGCCAGACGGGCGGCACTGAACAGGGCTCGGGGGCCGGCTACGCCCCCGGGCCCGCTTCCGTCCGGAAGGAAACCCCGCGGCCCGCGAAGAACCGTTCGAAGGTGGCGAGCGGGAGATTCGCGGCCCGGGTGGCCGCGGTCGTGCCGGACGGATTGTGGAAGTGGATGCCCTCGCCGTCGGGCGTACGGGCCGTGATCAGGACCAGGTGGCCGCCCCTGGCCGGGGGCTCGCGGTCGGGATTGCGGATTTCGTAGTGGACGGATGCCATGACTGTCCTGCCGCGGTCCAGGAGTCCGAGGACCTCGGGCGCCGTCAGATGGCGGTGGACCGTGGTGGGCAGGGCGTGTGCCTCTTCCGCGTACGCCGCCAGCGGGGCGTAGATCAGACCGCGGATCGTTCCCCCGGCGTCCTGCGTGTACGCCCCGTACTTCAGCGCCCCGTCGCGGAGCGCGAAGAGGGACGGGGCATCGGCGCCAAGGGCCATGCGCAGGCATGTCACGCCGCACAGGTGCCCGCACCACTGGGCGTACTCCTCCACCGTCGCCGCACCCGAGGACTCCCACGCCGGGTCCGCCGCCGGGTCCAGGCCGCCGTACACGATCCGCTCGATCAGACCGGGGGAGGCGAACTGGGTGTGGACGGGGAAGCGGCAGGTGGGGCAGAGGGCGTCGGATGAGCCGGCTGGGCTGGTCACTGGGCTGGTCACTGGGCGCATCCACTCCGGAATCGGCGGATACGGCTGATCGCCGTATCCGGATCATCAGCGTACGGGAGGCATCGAAGCCGTTCCCGATCGCTCGCACAACCGTCGTGCGCTACCCCTGGGGGCGGGGGTCGGTCTCGGATACGGTGAGGCCGTTTCGGCGGTTCAGGCGACGGGGGTTCCGATCGAATCCCCGTCCCGTGCGCGGGAGTTGGAGGGGGTCCAATGGGATTCTTGGGGTTGTTGCAGTTCATGCGGACCGGTGAGCGGGGGTGGCGGCGCAAGGGCATGGTCCTCGGCGGCTGCGTGGCGGCGCTCGGCATGGTGCCGTCCGCCGCGCTCGCGACGCCCGGCAACGGAGTGAGCGGCACGGTGCTCGCCACCGGCACCTCCAACGGGACCATGAAGGTGACGGCGAAAGGCGTCACCGATGTGGTCGTACGCACCATCACCATCGCCCCGGGCGGCTCGACCGGGTGGCACCACCACCCCGGGCAGCTCATCGCCGTCGTACAGAAGGGCACCCTGTCGCGGACGCTCGACGACTGCTCCGTCGAGACGACGAGCGCCGGCCAGTCCTTTATCGAACCGTCCGGAGCCAAGCACCGGCACATCGGGCGCAACCTCGGGAGCGAGCCGGTCGTGCTGTACGTGACCTACATGCTGCCCGCGGGCAGCCCGCTCTCCATCGACGCCGACGCACCGGCGTGTGCGGCGGGGGAGTAGACGGGGGAGGCGGCGACGGGCGCGTCGTCGCCCGTCGCCCGGTGCAGTGCCGCCGCCAGCCTGTTCCGGGCCTCGGTCTGTGCCGCGATCCGCGCGTCGAGTACGGCCAGGCGGTCCAGCGCGATCCGCAGACCGCCGCTGGACGGCGGCGCGGCGGCCACATCGCCGTCCAGGCACGGCCGGAAGGCGCGGACGTCCTCCAGCGTGAGACCGGCTTCGAGGAGGTGGCGGATGTTGCGTACGCGTACGACCGCCACTTCCTCGTCGTACTCGCGGTAGCCGTTGGCGGCCCGGCGGGAGGAGATCAGGCCCTCCTGCTCATAGTGGCGCAGGGCGCGGGCGGTCGTGCCCGTCGCCCGTGCCAGTTCGCCGATACGCATGGACCTCGCCTCCGTTCCGACCGACCTCACAGACCTCACAGACCTCACTGGTCTCACCGATCTCAGCAGCCTCGGATCGTCTCCTCGGCCGCCCGGTGGCAGTCGTATCACGCCACCACCGCCCCGCCGTCCACGGGCAGTACCACCCCCGTCACGAACGACGCGCCCGGCGAAGCCAGTTGCGCGATCGCCCACGCCACCTCCTCCGGGCGCCCGATCCGCCCCAGCGGAGTGTGCGCCACCTGCCATTCCCGTACGGCGGCCCGGCGCGCAGGGGGCAGGCCCTGGTGCTCGCCGATCGGGGTGCCGACCGCCCCGGGCGCCACGGCTACGACGCGGATGCCGCGCGGTGCCAGCTCCACCGCCCAGCTGCGGGTGAGGAGTTCGAGTGCGGCCTTCGACGCGGCGTACAGGGAGTTGCCGGGCCAGGCACGCTGGCCGACCGATGTGCTGACGTTCACGATCACGCCGCTTCCCGAAGCTGCCAGTGCGGGCAGCGCGGCCCGGGCGAGCAGCGCGGGGGCCACGAGGTTCGTCGCGAGCTGCGCCTCCGCCGTCTCGCGCGAGAGCGTGTCGAGTGATCCGCCGCTCACGATGCCGGCGTTGTTGACGAGTACGTCCAGCCGCCCGTACTCCTCGACAGCCGTACGTACGATCTCCTCGGCGGCGCCGTCGGCCGTGATGTCCGCGACCAGCGGGCGGATGCCCTGGTGTGCCTCCGAAGTCTCGGCGAGCGGCCCCGGCCTGCGGCCCACCGCGACGACGTCGGCGCCCGCGGCGGCGAACGTCCGGGCGGTGGCGCGGCCGATGCCCGTACCCGCGCCGGTGACGATGACGACGTACTGCCGGTGACTTTGCTGCTTCGCGGCGTTCATGCGGCCATGGTTGAACCCTGACGCCAGTGACAGGGTCAAACCGGCTGCTGACGGCGTGCGGCTAGGGTCGGTCCCATGACTTCCGATCTCTGGGCCGCGCTGCCCGCCGCCGTACGCGACAATGTGGACGAATTGGTCGTCCAGGGGCGGACGGTCCAGGCCGTCTTCGCCATCCGCTCCTCAGGCGTCACGCCGAGGCCCGGGCTGCGTGCCTGCCAGGACGTGATCGCGGAGCGCGGTGTGGCGCTCGCCGGCCGGTCGGAACCGGGGTCGCCCGGCCTGACCTCATGAGGTGACTGTGCGGTTCGAAGCGATCACCTGGGAACGGCTCACCGACGCCCTCGCCGACCACCTGGCCGGCTTCACCGCGGAGGCCGGCGGACAGCCGCCGTCTCAGCCGCCGGCGTGGCTCAAGGTGGCTGTCGACGGCGCGCCTGCCGCCCGCACCGGTGAGGTCGCGGAGCGGCTCGCCGAAGCGCTGAGGCTGCGCGGCCGAACGGTCCTGGTCGTCGGTACGCAGGGATTCCTGCGGCCCGCGTCCTTGCGCTACGAGTTCGGCAAGGAGGACCCCGACTCGTACTACGACGGCTGGTTCGACACCGGCGCGCTGTGGCGCGAGGTCTTCGGGCCGCTGGAGCCCGGCGGCACCGGGCGCGTGCTGCCCGACTTGTGGGACCTGGCCACCGACCGGGCGACGCGCAGTCCGTACGTCCAGCTCCCGCCCGGCGGCCTGTTGCTGCTGCACGGCCCGATGCTCCTGCGGCACGCGTTCCCGTTCGACCTGACGGTGCACGTGCGTCTGTCCCCGCCGGCGTTGGAGCGCAGAACGGAAGCAGGGGCGAAGTGGACGCTCCCTGCCTTTGCCCGTTACGAGCGGGAGGTCAGGCCGGGGGCATCGGCCGACGCCCTCGTACGGGCCGACGACCCGCGCCACCCGGCGTGGACAGGACTGCGGGGCCAGGCCCCTTCCGGGCCACTGCCTCGCCGGTGAGGTGCCAGGAGGGGACGTGCCGGGGCGCTCACCGCAGGGTGTCGAACGCTGCTCCGCCGGACCAGACCGAGTGCCCGTCCCTTCGGCATCCGAGGACACGCCCCGGCGCGACACCGCGCCCGACGCCCCGGCTACGACGGAGGGGCGGCCCGTCAGGGCAGGGGCGGCCCCTGCCCACGCTTGTAACGGCATGCGCCTGCGGCACCCCGTTGACCCGACGCCCCGGCTACCAACACGGCAGGAGCGACTTCCGCCCACGCACGTAACGGCACGCACCGGTGGCCGTCACGGCAGGGGCGCGGGCGGTTCCGCCCACGCACCTCACGGTACGTACAGCAGCGGTACGTACAGCGGTACGTACAGCGGTACGTACAGCGGTACGTACAGAGCGGTACGGCGTTGCCCCGACGCCCCTGCTACGACGCGTCCACTGCCCGTCACAGCAGGGGCGGTCTCCCGCCCACGCGCGTCACCGCACGCGCCCCCGCCCCGCACCCCACCGCCAAGGCCCGCGCGTCGTCCGCACCGGTGAGGCGTGCCGCGAGGAACGCGCCCGCGAACGCGTCACCCGCACCCGTCGTGTCCACCGCCTTCACCGGCGCGGCCGCGACACGCTCGCGTACACCGCCACCGGCGGCGAGCAGCGCTCCACCCGCGCCCAACGTGGTCGCGACCAGCGGAAAGTGACGGCTCAGCTTCACCGCGGCGTCCCCCGCATCCGGCAGCCCGGTGAGCAGCCGGGCCTCGTCCTCGTTGGGCAGCAGTACATCCGCCCCCGCCACGGCCTCCAGGAAACGGTCCACGCCCAGTTCCGCGATGAACCCCGCCGACGCCGGATCCACGCTTACCGTCACCGCCCACTCCCGGGCTGCCCGCAGTGCCAGGCGGGCCGTCTCCCGGCTCGTATCGGCGAAGAAGAGATACCCGGAGAGATGAAGGTGGCCGACGCCGTCCAGCAGGGACGCGGACCAGTCGCCGGGGGAGAGGCGCAGGGCGGCCCCGCTGTCGGTCAGGAACGTACGCTCGGCGGCCCCGTCGACCAGGGAGATCACGGTCGCCGTCGCCGCCTCCCGGTCGAGCACGACCTGCGGACGCACGCCCGCACTCCGCAGCTGTTCCTCGTGCCAGGCACCCGCGTCCGTACCCACGCGCGCCAGGAGCCGTACATCCGCCAGCCCCGTGTACGCCGCCCAGCACGCCACATTGGCGCCCGCCCCGCCCGGCAGCGTTCTGATCTCCGCCGCCGTGTCGGTCGCCCGCGCCAGTGGCGTGCGATGGCGGGCCACGACATCGGTGACCACATCGCCCACCACCAGCAGCGCGCCGCCCGAGCCGCCGTTCCCGCCGTCGTACGCAGCCCCACGCGACCCCTCACGCGCGCCCCTTCCCGCTCTTCCTCCCGTGTCCTCGCTCATGCCCGCGTCCACGCGGACGCGATCTGCGCCGCCAGTCGTACGTTGCCCCGCACCGCCGCCAAGTTGGCCTCCAACGATGCCCCTCCCGTCTCCCGCGCCAGGTAGTCCAGCAGGAACGGCGTAACCCCCTGGCCCGCGATCCCCCGCTCCCTGCACGCCTCCAGCGCCTCGGCCAGCACCCGGTCGTGCAGCGCCGGGTCGAGCTGCTCGGCCTCCGGTACGGGGTTGGCGACGAGCAGCGCCGCTTCCGGCCCGCCCAGCGCGTCCTGGGCACGCATCACCGCCGCCACCTCACCGGGCGTCCGCACGGTCCAGTCGACGGTCTCCCCCGAACTGCGCAGGTAGAACCCCGGGAAGTGCCCCGTGCCGTACCCGAGGACCCCGACCCCGAGCGTCTCCAGCCGCTGCAGCGTCGCCGGAACGTCGAGGATCGACTTGACCCCCGCGCACACCACCGCGATCCGCGTCCGCGCCAGCAGCCCCAGATCCGCAGACTCGTCCTGCGTCTCGGTCCACTCCCGGTGTACGCCGCCCAGCCCGCCGGTGGCGAAGACGCGCAGGCCGGCCCGGGCGGCCAGGAACGCCGTCGCCGACACGGTCGTCGCCCCGCTCGCCCCCGTCGCGAGCGCCGGCGCGAGATCTCGGTGACCCAGTTTGCGCACCGAGTCGTCGTTCGCGATCCGCTCCAACTGGGCCTTGTCCAGGCCGATATGGGCCCGTCCGTCCAGGACGGCGATGGTGGCGGGAACGGCTCCGACGGTACGTACCACCTCCTCCAGCTCCTCCGCGACCCGCAGATTGCGTGGGCGCGGCAGACCGTGCGCGATGATTGTCGATTCGAGAGCTACGACGGGACGGCGCAGCTCCAGCGCCTCCCGGACCTCCCCGGACATCTGCAGTGCGGTGTCAGGCATGCCCCCATTCCTGGCGCGTCGGCCGGGCACTCAAACGTCATACGGCGCGCCCCTTGTGTCCGGAGACGATCACGCCGCAGCCTGTGTGGATGACAGAGACACATCTCGATCACGTCGTGCTGTGGGTGAACGACCCCCTCGCCTCGGTGGAGTTCTACGAGAAGACCGTCGGGCTGACCGGCGTACGCGCTCCCGAGTTCGCGGAGGGCAAAGCGCCCTTCCCCTCCGTGCGCGTGTCCCCCGGATCCCTCCTCGACCTCGCCCCGCTCACCATGGCCGGTTCCATGAACGCCATCCCGGGCGCAGAGGGCACGGCCGGTCACCCCGTCAACCACATCTGCCTGGCCATGGACAAGCAGGCCTTCGAGGCCCTGCACGGCCGGCTGGAGGAGAGCGGCGTCGCCGTCTCGCCGTACTCCCACAACAGCTTCGGGGCGCGGGGCGCCGCCCCCCGCTCCTTCTATTTCCGTGACCCCGACGGCAACATCATCGAGGCCCGCCACTACGACGCATGACGAGCGACGCGCGGCGAAGGACGCTTGGCGAACGACGCGCGGCGGACCATGCGCGGCGAACGACGCCCGGCGAACGACGAGCGGTGCAATGACCTAGACCAGCCGCTTTATCTCGCCCCGCACCCGGTAGAAGCCACCCTGCGAGCTGTGCAGCGCGTCCACGACATAGCGGGCGCCCACCTGACGTATCGCGCGCGGGAACTGGACGTTCCAGCTGGGCTCGTAGCCGTCGGACACCACGTGCACCCGCAGTCGGCCGCCCGCCGCCTGCACGCATTCGACGACCACCCCGGAGCCCGGCGAGGGCACCGAGCTGACCGTGGCGACGGTCGCCGTCGGCTCATAAGTGGGCAGCGCCGCCGCCTGCTTGATGTCGAGGGCGACCGGCACCGAACCGGACTGGGCCGCCGAGATCGCCGCCTCGCTCGCGTCGATACAGGCCAGCGAGCCGTCGGTGGTGACGATGTACAGCTTCTCGTCGCGGTACTGCATGGACAGCGCCGAGCCGCTGCCCGTGCGGAGCTTCCACAGCCGGGTGCCGTCCGCGTCGAAGCAGTACACGGACGAGGACGAGTCGCCGGCGAAGACATAACGGCCGCCGGGGGAGGTGGCGCACGAGTACACCGACGCGTCACACCGGTACGTCGCCTCGATCCGGCCCGTCGCCTTGGACAGCCGCTCGACGACGCGCCGGCCCGTGCCCGCGTACACGGCGGTGTCCTCCTGCCAGCCGAACAGCACGTTCCCCGTGGTGGCGGTGTGCCACAACTCCCCACTGCCGTCGGTCGCGTAAGCCGTCACTCCGCGCGTGTGGCCGTGGTAGACCGCCTCCTCGTCGGCCCGCACCATCCAGGCACTGCCGCCGGTCGAGCGGCGCGACCACTGGAACTCGTCCTCGTGGTCGATGACGGTCAGCCCGCCGTTGCGGTCCGCGACATTCAGTACGCCCTCGTGGATGTCCAGCCAGAAGATGTCGACGTCCTCGGCGATCTCGTAAGCGGCGAACGGCAGCTTGGAGGACAGGTCGTACACCCTGCCGTCGTCACAGCCCGCGTAGATCCAGAAGTCGTCCGCGACCAGGCACTTCACACCCTCCGGCAGTCGGTATCTGGCGAGCACCTCACCGTCGTGCCCCAGGGTGTAGACGTCACCGTTCTGATTGCCCACCCAGCAGCGGTGCTCCTCGATGTGGATGCCGAGGGCCGTCGCGCCCGTACGGAAGCGCCACAGCACCGGAGCCGTCGCGCGGGCCGTCGACGGTGCCGAGGTCACCTCGCGCCGGGTCACCGATCGCGCCGCCCGCTGTCCCTGGACAGCCGGCGCGTACCCCTTGCGCACCTTCTCGCCGATCTTCTTCGCGGCCGCTGCCTTCGCCTTCTCCGCGTTCGGGAAGGACGAGGTCTGCCGCTGGCCGTCCGCGCCGATCCGCCCGTACCGCACGGCTACGGTCGGCCCGTCGACGGTCACTTCGTAGAACTTGTGCGCACTGCCGTCGTCCTGGGAGAGCTCCAGATACGTCGTCTCCCGCGTTCCCCGCGCCCCGCCAGCGGACATGGCACACCCCTCCCCAAGGACCGGCCGCGGTGGCCGGTCTCCACTGATCCCAAAGTAGAGGTCACCACTGACAACGCCCCTCGGCGAAGCCCTCCGGCCGCCCCCGCTAAGGTGACGCGCCATGACGACAATGGATCAAGTTCCCGCCTCCTTCTCCGTGCACATCCCGGACGCCGACCTGGAGCCGGAGCCGCTCGACCCCGACCAGATCGTGTCCGGAGAACCGGTGGTGTCGGGCAAGGTGCTGTGGGAGTCCCCCGACGGCAAGCAGCTGCGGGGGATCTGGCAGATCACGCCCGGCGTGGTCACGGACACCGAGGCCAACGAACTCTTCGTGGTGGTCAGCGGGCGCGCCACGGTCGACGTGGAGGGCGGCGACACCCTGGAGATCGGCCCCGGTGACGCGTGTGTGCTGCGCGAGGGGGACCGTACGACCTGGACCGTGCACGAGACGCTGCGCAAGGCCTACCACATCAGCCTTTAGCGGCCTCCTCGGTGGCGTCGGCGGGAGCCGCAGGATCGGCAGGAGAGGCGGGACCGGTGGGACCGGTGGGAGCTGCGGGGCCTGTCGATCCGGCAGGGCGGCCGCGGGCGGTCAGCAGGGCGAGAGCGGCCATGGGCAACAGCAGGCAGGCGCCGATCGCGTTGAGCCAGCCGTAGCCCGCCTGCGAGACGATCAGCCCGGCGGCAGCTCCGCCGATGCCCGCCGCCGAGTTCATGGTCAGGTCCGAGAGGCCCTGGACCGCGGCGCGGGCCGGCTGCGGCACTGAATCGGTGAGCAGGGCCGAGCCCGACACGAGGCCTGCGGACCAGCCGAGGCCGAGTACGAAGAGGCCGGCGGCGGTCTGGGCGTGGCTGGGGCCCGCCGTGCCCGCCAGCAGGGCGGCGAGGCAGAGCAGACCGGCCGCCAGGCCGATGACCGCGAGGCGGCCGACCCGGTCGGACAGCCAGCCCATGACCGGAGAGAAGGCGTACATGCCGGCGATGTGACCGCTGATGACAAGCCCGACCAGCTCGAGATCGGCGCCGTGGTGGCCGAGGTCGACGGGGGTCATGACCATGATCGAGACCATGACCGTGTGACTGACGGCCACCGTCACCAGGGCGAGCCGTGCCCGCGACGACGCGGCCACCGCCGCGATTCCGGCACGCAGCGAGCGGCTCCGCGCCGACTGGGACTCCGCCGGCGCGAGCGCCCGGGCGGTCAGCAGCGGGTCCGGTCGCAGGAGTACGGCGACGATCAGCCCGGTGACGAGGAAGATCCCGGCAGCCCACAGGAACGGGCCCGCCGTCTCGGGTATGGAGGTGCCGGTGAAGGCCCGGCCCGCCGGGGCGGCGATGTTGGGACCGAACACGGCGCCGATCGTCGTGGCCCACACGACCGTGGAGATGGCCCGGGCGCGCCGGTCGGGCTCGGCCAGATCGGCCGCGGCGAACCGCGCCTGGAGGTTGGCCGAGGAGGCGGCACCGAATCCGGCCATGCCGAGCAGCAGCAGCGGGAAGCTCCCGATGACGGCGGCGACGACCACGAGTGCCGCGCCGAGCGCGCCGATCAGGTACGCGAGGACGAGTCCCGGACGCCGGCCGCGCGAGGTCATCAGGGAGGCCAGAGGGATCGACAGCAGGGCCGTGCCGGCGACGGAGGCGGTCGGTGCCAGCCCCGACACGGCCTCGGTGCCGCTTACTTCGACCGCCAGCACGGGCGCGAGGGCGATGCCGATGGGCACGCCGAGCCCGCCGAGGATCTGGCTCACGACGAGCACGACGGAGGTGCGCCGCTGGAGGGCGCGCAGCGCGTCGGGGCCGGGAACGCCCGCTGCCGCAGCTGCCTTGCCGGTCGCCGTCACAGCCTGTACGCCCCTGCCCGGTCGCAGGGCAGGACAGGCGCCGCATCCAGCGGTACCAGGGCGTCGTCGTACGTCGGCAGGCTCGCACCGACGGGCCGACGGTCACCGATGCAGCAGGGTCGCGGCTCGCGCGCAGCAGGGGTGGTAGTCACCGCCGCAGTGTGCCAGTCCTTACGGACGTGCGAAACCTAGAATGCCCGCCCATAGCCGTCCGGCCCGGGCGGTGCTCAGAACAGCGGGTGCGGCAGCACCCCTTCGAGCGCCAGCAGTGCCCGCTTGGCCTCCAGACCGCCGCCGAACCCGCCGAGCCCGCCGTCGCTCTCCACCACCCGGTGGCACGGCACCACCACGGGCAGCGGATTCGACCCCATGGCGGCACCGACCGCCTGCGCCGCGCCGGGCTGTCCGACCCGCCGCGCCAGATCGCCGTAACCGACGACCGTGCCGTACGGAACGCCGGCCGCCAGCTCGCGCAGGACCTGCCGGTTGAATCCGGAGCTGAGAGACCAGTCCAGCGGCAGAGTGAAATCGCGCAGATCACCGGCGAAGTACGCCGCGAACTGCCGTATGGGCTCGGCCAGCCGCGCGGAGCCGGGTACGGCCTCGCTCACCTCGGCGCCCAGCCGCGTCCGCAGCTGGGCGAGCGCCTTCTCCCGGACCGCGGGACGGGCATGGAAGACCACGCACACCAGGCCCGCGTCGGTGGCGGCGACGAGCAGCGGCCCGATGCCGCTGTCGCCGCTGCCGATGACCGTCCACTCCACGACCTGCCCGACGCTGTCCATGCGCACCACCGTACGACGCGCCACTGACAACGGTCCGGGCGTCAGTCGTCGACGGCGTCCCGGACGATGTCGGGGTTGTTGGTGATGATCCCGTCCACGCCGAAGCCGTTCACCCGCGCCGCGGCCGCCGCCGTGTTCACCGTCCAGGTGTTGACCCGGAGCTGCTTGCCGTGCACGCCCTTCAGCTTGTGGACCGCCGCGACGTAGTCGGCGGTGAGCGAGGTGTGCGTCGGATTGATCTGGTCCGTGAACCGCGCGTACTTCGCCAGGTCGGCGACCGGGGGCGTCCCGAGGAAGCCTGTTTTGAGGTCGGGCCGCTGCTTGTGCACGGCCTTCACGCTGTCCGCGCCGAAGCTCTGGATGACGAGCCTGTGCTTGACGTGGTGGCGGTTCAGCCAGCCCTCCTGACGCAACACGCGCAGGGTGTCCCTCTCGATGCCCGGGTAGAGCTCGGGCTTCTTGATCTCCAGGAGCAGCTTCTGGTGGTTGCGCTCGACCCGGTTCACGTACTGCTTCAGGGTCGGCACGCGCGCCCCCGCGAACCGGGGGGCGAACCAGCTGCCCGCGTCCAGCGTGGCGATCTCCGCCGCGGTGAAGTCCTTGATCTTCCATGGCGACCGGCCGGGGTAGACCTGCTCCACGTTCGTGGTCCTGGCGAGGCTGTCGTCGTGGACGACGACCAGTTCGCCGTCCTTGGTGCGCTGGACGTCGTTCTCCACCCAGTCGGAGCCCATCCGGTCGGCGAGGTCGATCGCCGCCAGCGTGTTCTCGGGAGCGTATGCGGACGCGCCACGGTGGGCGATGACGGCGGGCGCGTCGTCGGTGCCGACGGGACCGGCTGCCTGGGTGGCCGAGGTGGGCAGGAGCAGCGCGGCGGCGCCCAGGAGCGCGGCGGCCGTGGCCGAGGCGGTGCGTGCGTACACAAGTACTCCTCGCATGGAGCGATCACGGACGGTCCGAGAGTGACAGCAAAGGGTCAACGACGGACAGGCGAAGGATGGCCACGAAGTGAACGAAACCGACCGGGCCGCGTCACGTGTCAATTTCCACGTCACCGAATTGCAGGGAAAACGTGTACTGATCACCCGGCTCGGCCTACTCTCGCCCGAAACAGGCCTCCTCACCACCAGTGGGCCTCCCCCTGGCGACGGAAGTTGAAGGGCACACAAAGCGCATGCAGGGCACTGTCGACGGATTCAGTTACGGCCTGGTCACCCCGGTGGTGGCGTACCTCATGGCCTGTCTCGGCGGCGCGCTGGGACTGCGCTGCACCGCGAGAGCGCTCATGCACGAGCACAGCCGGAAGACCGGCTGGCTCGCGCTCGGTGCGACGGCCATCGGGTCGGGAATCTGGACCATGCACTTCATCGCGATGATGGGCTTCGCGGTGGAGGAGACACCGGTCGGTTACGACACGACCCTGACGTACGCCAGTCTGGGCGTCGCCATCCTCATGGTCGGCATCGGCGTCTTCATCGTCGGACACCATGGAGTCACACCAATGGCCCTGGTAACGGGCGGCACGATCACCGGCCTGGGGATCGCCTCCATGCACTACCTCGGCATGGCCGGAATGAGGCTGCGCGGTCAGCTCCAGTACGACACGCTCACCGTCGCCCTCTCCGTGGTGATCGCGGTGGTCGCCGCGACCGTGGCGCTCTGGGCGGCCGTGTCGGTTCGCGGATTCCTGCCGAGCGTGGGCGCGAGCCTGGTCATGGGCGTCGCGGTGAGCGGCATGCACTACACCGGCATGGCGGCGCTCAGCGTCCATCTCCACGGATCCGCGGGTTCCGCCGGAGGCGGGCCGTCCACCCTGGTCCTGGCGCCGATGCTGATCGGTCCGGTGATCTTCCTCGTCCTGGCGGGTGTGGTCGTGATGTTCGATCCACTGCTGATCACGAGCCGGGCCGACCGGCAACGGCCGGCCGGCCCCGGCGTCCCGCGCCCGGCCGCGGAAGCCTCACGTCGCCGGTGACCGGCGCGATCACCACGTGAGTGTCAGTGCCGGGTCGTACGGTTGAGGCATGCGGCCCGTTTCAAGCATCGAACGTACGGTGGCGCCCTTCGAGGTCGTCAGTTCCTACCAGCCCAGCGGCGACCAGCCGGCAGCCATCGCCGAGCTGGAGCAGCGTATTCGCGCAGGTGAAAAGGATGTCGTCCTGCTCGGCGCGACCGGCACCGGCAAGTCGGCGACCACCGCCTGGATGATCGAGAAGCTCCAGCGCCCCACGCTCGTCATGGCGCCGAACAAGACCCTCGCGGCCCAGCTGGCGAACGAGTTCCGCGAGCTCCTGCCGAACAACGCCGTCGAGTACTTCGTCTCGTACTACGACTACTACCAGCCCGAGGCGTACGTCCCGCAGTCGGACACGTACATCGAGAAGGACTCCTCGATCAACGAGGAGGTCGAGCGGCTGCGCCACTCCGCGACGAACTCGCTGCTCACCCGCCGCGACGTCGTCGTGGTCGCCTCCGTCTCCTGCATCTACGGCCTCGGTACGCCGCAGGAGTACGTGGACCGCATGGTGCCGCTGAAGGTGGGCGAGGAAACCGACCGCGACCAGCTGCTGCGCCGTTTCGTCGACATCCAGT
This sequence comes from Streptomyces sp. NPDC055287, assembly GCF_053646035.1. Lineage (NCBI taxonomy): Bacteria > Bacillati > Actinomycetota > Actinomycetes > Kitasatosporales > Streptomycetaceae > Streptomyces > Streptomyces sp. NPDC055287. The sequence continues at coordinate 70,060 of NZ_JBSHNE010000011.1, forward strand.
ACACCCGCAACGACGTGGCGTTCGCCCGCGGGACCTTCCGGGTCCGCGGCGACACGATCGAAATCTTCCCGGTGTACGAAGAACTTGCCGTGCGCATCGAGATGTTCGGTGACGAGATCGAGGCGCTGTCCACGCTCCACCCGCTCACCGGCGAGATCATCAGCGAGGACCAGCAGCTCTACGTCTTCCCTGCCAGCCACTACGTCGCCGGTCCCGAGCGCATGGAGAAGGCGGTCAGGGGCATCGAGAAGGAGCTGGAGGGCCGGCTCGCGGAGATGGAGAAGCAGGGCAAGATGCTGGAGGCCCAGCGTCTGCGCATGCGCACCACCTACGACCTCGAGATGATGCGCCAGATCGGCAGCTGCTCCGGCATCGAGAACTACTCGATGCACATGGACGACCGCGCCCCCGGCACCGCGCCGCACACTCTCCTCGACTACTTCCCCGAGGACTTCCTCCTGGTCATCGACGAGTCGCACGTCACGGTGCCGCAGATCGGCGCGATGTACGAGGGCGACGCGTCCCGCAAGCGGACGCTCGTCGACCACGGCTTCCGGCTGCCGTCCGCGCTGGACAACCGCCCCCTGAAGTGGGAGGAGTTCCAGCAGCGCGTGGGTCAGGCGGTCTACCTCTCCGCCACCCCCGGTACGTACGAACTCTCGCGCTCCGACGGCTTCGTGGAGCAGATCATCCGCCCCACCGGCCTCATCGACCCCGAGGTCGTCGTCAAGCCCACCGAGGGCCAGATCGACGACCTGGTGCACGAGATCAGGAAGCGCACCGAGCGCGACGAGCGTGTCCTGGTCACCACCCTCACCAAGAAGATGTCCGAGGACCTCACGGAGTACTTCCTCGAACTGGGCATCCAGGTCCGCTATCTGCACAGCGACGTCGACACACTGCGCCGCGTCGAGCTGCTGCGCGAGCTGCGGTCCGGTGAGTACGACGTCCTGGTCGGCATCAACCTGCTGCGCGAGGGCCTCGACCTGCCCGAGGTCTCCCTGGTGGCCATCCTCGACGCCGACAAGCAGGGCTTCCTGCGCTCGGGCACCTCCCTGATCCAGACCATCGGCCGCGCGGCGCGCAACGTCTCCGGTCAGGTCCACATGTACGCCGACAAGATCACCCCGGCGATGGAGAAGGCCATCGACGAGACCAACCGGCGCCGGGAGAAGCAGATCGCGTACAACACGGCGCACGGGGTCGATCCCCAGCCGCTGCGCAAGAAGATCAACGACATCGTGGCCTCGATCGCGCGCGAGCAGGTCGACACCGAGCAGCTCCTCGGCTCCGGCTTCCGGCAGGCCAAGGAGGGCAAGGGTGCCAAGGCGCCGGTGCCCGTGCTCGGTGCCAAGGCGGCCAAGGGCGCCAGGGCGGGCAAGAAGGGCGATGTCCTCACCGACCGCCCCGCCGCCGAACTGGCCGCACTCATCGAAGAGATGACGGAGCAGATGCGCGGCGCGGCCGCCGAGCTGCAGTTCGAAGTGGCCGCACGCCTGCGCGACGAGGTGGGCGAGCTGAAGAAGGAACTGCGGCAGATGAGGGAGGCGGGGCAGGCCTGACGGGCCGGGCACCTGGTGTGTTGCAAGACCGACACAAAGTAGGCCGCGGCTGTGGCGGCCCGGGCGTGACTGCGTAGGGTTCTGAGCAGCCGCACGCACACGGGCGGGCCGCGGCGTAAGCGATGAGAGGGGACAGCGCGTGGTGGATGTATCCAAGGGCAGCGCGCCCGGGGGACCTGGCGTCAATCTGACCAAGGGTCAGGCCATCAGCCTGGAGAAGAAGGGCGGCGGCACGCTGACCGCCGTCCGGATGGGGCTCGGCTGGCAGGCGGCGCCGCGGCGCGGTCTGTTCGGCTCGCGCACCCGGGAGGTCGACCTCGACGCCTCGGCGGTCCTCTTCGCGGACAAGCAGCCGGTCGACGTCGTCTTCTTCCGCCACCTCGTGAGCGACGACGGCTCCGTGAAGCACACCGGTGACAACCTCGTCGGCGGCGCCGGTCAGGGCGGGGACGACGAGGCGATCCTCGTCGACCTCCAGCGCGTGCCGGTGCACATCGACCAGATCGTCTTCACGGTGAACTCCTTCACCGGCCAGACGTTCCAGGAAGTGCAGAACGCGTTCTGCCGCATCGTCGACGAGACCAACGGCCAGGAGATGGCCCGCTACACGCTGGACGGCGGCGGCCAGTACACCGCGCAGATCATGGCCAAGGTGCACCGCGCGGGCGCCGGCTGGCAGATGACGGCCATCGGCACCCCTGCCAACGGCCGTACCTTCCAGGACCTGATGCCGTCGATCCTGCCGCACCTGTAGCAGGCGACCGCCGTAGTACGCAGCTCCCGGAGGCATCGTGCCGCCGGGAGCTGCACCACATGCACTTCACACAGACACGCCACACATGCCACCACCGGCCACCGCTGTGGCCGTCGACTACACGACGCGGGGGAGACAGGCGATGACGGCCGAGCTGGTCCGGGGACAGAACCACCCCTTGCCCCAGGCCCGTTTGGAGATCCGGGTGTCGGCCGGCAAGCCGGTCGTGGCAGGTGCCACCCTGGGCGACGAGCACGGCACGGTACGCGGCACCGAGTGGGTCGCGCACCCCGGCTCACCGAACCTCCCCGGGCTCGAAGTGTCCAAGCAGGCCGCGGCCGACCACCGGCTCGCCGTGGACCTCGAGGCCCTGCCGGAGACCGTGCACCGGGTGAACGTCCTGCTCGCCCTTCCCATGGGCGTGGGCGGCCCGGCCCGGTTCGGCGCCGTCGCGGCCCCCTTCGTGTCCGTCACCGGACTGGACGGCTCGGAAGTCGTCAATTACACCGTGACCGGGCTGGACAGCGAGTCCGCCGTGGTGGCCCTGGAGCTCTACCGCAGGCAGGGCATCTGGAAGGTGCGCGCAGTCGGCCAGGGGTACGCCGGCGGCCTCGCCGAGATGCTCGGCGACCAGGGGCTCGCGCAGGCCCACGAACTCGCCATCACCATCCAGGACGCGGTCAGCAGCGGAATGGCCCGCTCCGTCTCGCCGCCCCCGCCCCGGGGCCAGGAGGACGACGACCGGGCGCGGCGTGCGACGTCCCACGCGACCAGCGGCGGCCGCGACGCGCAGACCGACGTACCGCCTCCTCCGGCCACCGCGCCACCCGTGCCCACACCGTCGTCGGGCGGCCCGGAAGGCGGCGCCCCGCAGGCTGCCCAGGGCGGCCCCATCGACTACGCGCATCCGCGCCGTCAGAACACCGCGCCGCCGCCCCCGCCGCCCACCGCGCCGCCCGCGCCGCCGGGCCGGTACCCGCAGCCCATCGCCGGTGACGCGACCGGCTGGTCCATGGAGGAGCGGCTCTACAACCAGGTGTGGGGCATGTTCGAAGACCTGGCCCGCACCACCGCGGCGTACCGCAGCGCCGTCGACTTCGCCGAGTCCCGGATGGACCGGGAGCTCGACAAGGCCCTCTCCGACCCGCGCAGCAGGATCGGCACCGCGGGCGACACCGCCCGCGCGACGGCCCAGGCCAAGCACGACCAGCTCGTCGGCCAGGCCCGCGAGGTGCTGGAGCGCGACCTGACCCAGCTCGCCGCCGAGACCGGTGTCGTCGAGCCCGCCCTGCCGCCCGCCGTCGCTTCCTGGGACAACCCGGTCTGGCACGGATACCGGGTCCCCATGGAGATCCCGATGGCCCTGCGCGTCGGCGACCTGCACCTGCCCGAACGCCCGGACCTGCGCATTCCCATGCTGGTGCGACTGCCGCTGGAGCGCGGTCTGTGGATCGACAGCGGCCGTTCCGGATCCGAGGCCGCGCTGATGATGGAGTCCGACCAGCTGCGCAGGGCGGCGATGGAGACCGCCGCGGCGCACGCCGCACGGCTGCTGGCGGTCTACCCCGCGGGCGAGTTCACCGTCCATGTCATCGACCCGGCCGGCACCGGCGCGCCCGCACTGGCCCCGCTGACCGAGACCGGCGTGCTCGACGCACCGCCCGCGACCGGCGCCCAGGGCGTGGCGGCCGTGCTGGCCAAGCTCACCCAGCGGGTGGAACTGGTGCAGATGGCGGTCCGCGGCGGGGTGACGGACTCGCTCCCGCCGGACCTGGACACGGCGGAGCAACTGCTGATCGTGAACGACTTTCCGCACGGTTTCGACGACCGCGCCGTCACGCAGCTCCGCTACCTGGCCGACGAGGGCCCGTCGGTCGGCGTCCATCTGATGATGGTCGCGGACCGCGAGGACGCGAGCGCGTACGGTCCGGTGCTCGATCCACTGTGGCGGGCGATGCTGCGCGTGACGCCGGTGCCCGACGATCACCTGATCGACCCGTGGGTCGGCCATACATGGACGTACGAGCCGCCGCTGCCGCCGCCGGGCAGTCAGGTCCTGCGGCAGGTGCTCGCTCAGGTGGCGGCAGCGAGGCGGTCACTGCCCCGCTGAACGGTGCTTTTGGCGGTACTTTACCCATCCCTTTACCTTCTCTTGGGTGTTCCTGTACCCTTCGTAGAGCGGAGGGGAGTACTCCCGGCTGCGACGTACCCGTCAATACGGACCGCCATCGGTCCCGGGGCGTCGGCCTGCGGCGCGAGTGAACGCGCCCTGGTGGAAGAGACCTCCGGCAGCGACGACGCTGAGTGAGTTGCCGTAGCTATCTGCCGGAGGCGCAGTGGACGTTTCAATGACCCTTTGGGCGCTGACCATTCTTGGTCTGATCGCCCTCATCGCAGTCGACTTCCTCATCGGGCGCAAGCCGCACGATGTGTCGATCAAGGAAGCCGGAATCTGGACGGTCGTCTGGATCGCCCTGGCGGTGCTCTTCGGCCTCGGGCTCCTGGTCTTCGGCACCACACAGGCATCCGGAGAGTTCTTCGCCGGCTTCATCACCGAGAAGTCGCTCAGTGTGGACAACCTCTTCGTCTTCGTCCTGATCATGGCGAAGTTCTCGGTGCCGTCCCACCTCCAGCAGCGCGTGCTGCTGGTCGGTGTGCTGATCGCCCTGGTGCTCCGCGCGATTTTCATCGCAGCCGGCGCCGCGGTCATCGCCAACTTCTCGTGGGTCTTCTACATCTTCGGCGCGTTCCTGATCTACACCGCCTGGAAGCTCATCCAGGAGGCGCGGGCCGACGAGGAGGAAGAGGCGTTCGAGGAGAACCGTCTCCTCAAGTCGATCGAGAGCCGCTTCGGCGTCGCCGACAGGTACCACGGCACCAAGCTCTTCATCAAGAACAACGGCAAGCGCGTCCTGACGCCGCTGATGGTCGTCATGCTCGCCATCGGCACGACCGACGTGCTGTTCGCGCTGGACTCGATCCCGGCGATCTTCGGCCTCACGCAGGACCCGTACATCGTCTTCACCGCCAACGCCTTCGCCCTCATGGGTCTGCGGCAGCTGTACTTCCTCATCGGCGGACTGCTCAAGAAGCTGGTCCACCTGAGTTACGGCCTGTCGGTCATCCTGGGCTTCATCGGCGTCAAGCTGGTGCTGCACGCCCTGCACGAGTCCGGGGTGCACGTCCCCGAGATCTCCATCCCCTTCTCGCTGACGGTCATCTGCGGGGTGCTGATCATCACCACGATCACCAGCCTGATCGCCAACAAGAAGACGGCACAGCGCGCGCAGGCCGCTCATGAGGAGAGCATCGACGCCTGAGCACCATCACACGTTTGAGGCCGGCCGGAGCTGCTCAGCTCCGGCCGGCTTCGTGTTCGGTGCCCTGCTTACATGGGCCCGAGGTCCAGTACTGCCTCGGGTACCTTCCGCAGGGCGCGCAGAATGTGCGAGACCCTGTTCGAGAGCTCGTCTGCCTCCGTGCTTTCCAGCGCGTTCTCCAAGCCGGCGGCGCTGCCCCGCTCCTCCACTGCCTTGAGGTGCAGGGGGAGATCGGATACGGCATCGGCTATAGCCGTCACTTGGTTTTCCAGATCCTTTTTCAGGCGGTGCAGCACCTGCATGTCTGTTTCAGTGACGGCCTCGGTCGGCGCGGCCGGGTCCACGATGGTCAGGGTCGGCGTCGCGTCCGTGCCGAGCTGCAGAGTCTCGTCCACGTCCTCTTCGGAGCCGCTGCGTTGCCCCGTGTTGTACCCGCGTGGACGAGTGCCGGACTCCTTGGGGAACGTTCGGTTGAACCAGGCCCGCGTCGCCCGCTTCTCGGTCGGCGCCCCAGATGTGTCAATCTGACGTGGCTCCCGGTCTTCTTCGTCCATCGCCTTGGCGAGCTCTCGCAGCAAGCCGACCGCCATCACGGGGTTCATCCGCATGGCATGAATACTGTTCGTCACGCTGCGGCGGACCTTTTCGGCCTGGGCCCCGTCATCGTCCACCTTCTGCCCCGCGATGGAGCCACGGTCGGCGTCGATGATGTTGAAGGCCGCGAGCCAGTGAGGCGCGCGGTAGGCGAGCAGTTCCTCAAACGCCTCGTGGTCGGACTCGGCCGATTCGAGTAGATCCTTCACGGGCCGGGCCGACAGCGAGATTCCCTCCCGTCCGGTGGCGCGGGGAAAGACCTCCGCGACACGGGGGTTCCAGGGGTTCGGATATGACTCCGAGGTCAGCGCGGACCAGGCACGGACCCGCCGGTTGACATCCTTCAGGCTGAGCTGGGACGGCGCCGGCTCACCGAGGGCCACCCGGATCTGCCTGCGCTTGGCGACTTCGGCCGGCGGGGGGAACAACTCCGTCAGCAACCGCATCGACCGAATGTCTCGGAGCTCGGAGACGGTGGCATGTGCCGGGACCTCCGGCAGATCGGTGACTGGTGCCAGTCCGGCGAGCACATCCGCGACTTTGTCGTCGAGCAGGTTCTTCGCCGTGTATGCGCCCAGTACACCGCGTCCCAGGGCCCGTCCGCGGTCATTGGGCCCGAACTCCAGTGGTGGGTGCACATGGTCACGCCGGTTGCTGCCCTGAACGATGCGGAAGAGGCGCTCCGGGGTGTCGCAACCGACGACCAAGTGGGCCTCCACGGACGCGATCGCCATGGTTCGGTGGGCGCGGCTGTCCGTATCGCCGCCCTTCTCGGCCGCGGCATATTCGTCGTTCAGGTGTTCCGAGAAGCGAGCCAGCCAGAAGCTGGGGTTGACCGAGATGTCCGTGGTGTCGTCCTGCCCCAGTTTCGTGAACGGGACCCCGGTGAGCACTTCGGCCGACGATACGCCGAACAGTTCCTGCCGGTACTTCGTCCGGTTATTGCCGCGAACAGCCATCCAACCCCAGTACGACGCGGGATAGCGAGGCGTGCCGTCCGGCAGCTCTGGTGGGGCCTTCTCCAGCGCGATGTGCTGAGGCACGTACATGCACGGCTCCACCTGGCCGTTCAGTACAAGATCCTCTCGCAGGTCGTAGGTGCGCATCGTGTCGCGGTTCGTCAGCGCATTGACTGCCTGGTCCACCGTTTCCACCAGGCGTTCCCGGGAGAGAGCCGTGCTTTCCAGAGCGGCGAATGTCTTCTCGGATCCGGCTTCGGTAAGCCGGGTCCACGACTTGACGCGGGAGATGGGCCGCTCCGCCTCAGCCTGCGCCGGGTTCGCCAAGGACCGCCACGCGGAGCTGATCCGCTCGTTGTGCTCCCACACGACGCCGCCGACGCCATGCATCCGTACCGTGGCGACGAGTACGCGTCCGGCGTCGGTCGGGACCCAACGGTAGTGTCCCGGCCTCAGGCGCCGGACTCCGTCAGGCTCCTCTTCGGGGTTGGTCATCGCGTCCTTGGGGCGGACGATGAACGGCGCGATCTGTTCCAATGCGGCACGGGGCGCGTTGACGTGAGGAGTGGCCAGAACTGCTTCGACCCATTTGGTCTGCCACTCGGTGGGCGCCGGGGTGGGAAAGGGCTCGGAGGGTGGGGTGGTCATGATGAGCTCCAGTTCCGGGCTGCGGGGCTGTTGCCAGGCGGCGAGGCCCGGTTCGGCACGAGACCTTCGCGCCGAACCGGGCCCGCGGCTACTTCTGAAGGGCCAGGAAGGCCGCGACGGCTGCCAACACGGCACAGAGCGCGACGACTACAGGGAGCGGCCAGCGTCGACTCTCCAGCGCCCGGAGGCGGTTCTCATGATCTTGCACCCGCTCTGAGATGTCCCGCGTTACGTCGAGCTTCGCGGCCAGCGAGGCCTGCCCTTCCCGCAGTGACCGAATCTCGGCATGGAACTCCTGCGGAGTGATGACGTACCCGGTGGGCGCAGCTAACCATCCTGGCCCGCCGGGCGCGGAATGGCGACTGTCAGAGGTGTTGGACATGGAGCTTTCCTCATTGCGAGTGGTCGGTGTTCTGGCCGACTCATCCGCCGGTACCGGACAGGTACCGGGGAGGGGCTGATGACCACGTACAGGGCAAGAGGTCGGTTGCCGTCGATGGCCGTACGGTCCGCCTGATCGGCGGTATTGCCGGACAAAGACCGCCCGCCGTTCATCCCTTCCGCGATTCTCGGCGTTCGGCCGCAGCGCGGCGGGACGCATGGGAGAACGACCCTCCCGGCGACTTCCGGTACAGGGCGCGGGAGTTCGGCCCGGCACTGGGCGCGCTCCGCTCATACAGATACAGCATCCCGCTCGTCGGGATCTCGACTTCGGTCAACTGATGCTATTTTTTGACGATTCGCTGTGCGGCGTGTAAGGAGGGAAAACCTCAGGCGACGGCGAACTCTGATGCCGACGTTCTCGGGGCACGCCTGCCGTCTCCGGCAGCAGCGCGAAGCAGCCCAGGCTCAGCAGCGCGATGGCGGTCAGATACAGGGCGACACCCCACGGTGGGCCCTCGCCGTGCGCAACGGCCGTCGCGACCACCGGGGTCAGCGCGCCTCCGAGCACCCCGGCCAGGTTGTAGCCGACCGCCGCGCCGGTGCAGCGCACCCTCGGCTCGTACAGCTCGGGGAGATAGGCGGCGATCACCGCGAACATGGTGATGAACGAGAGCAGCGCTCCCAGGAAGCCGAGGAACATCAGCAGGGGCTCGGCGGTCTGCAGCAGCCCGACCATCGGGAACATCGACAGCGCCGCCGCCGCGCATCCCACCAGGCACAGAGGCCTGCGCCCGTAACGGTCGCCGAGCATCGCCGCGAAGGGAGTGACCACGCCCGTCACCGCCACGGCCGCCATGATGCAGGCGAGCATCACCGTACGGCTGACGCCGAGTTGCTCCGTCGCGTATGCGAGGGACCAGGTCGTCACGGCGTAGAAGACGGCGTATCCGACGGCGAGCGCACCGGCCGTGAGCAGGACGAGCCGCCAGTGGTCGCGTACGACCTCGACGAGGGGGACGCCCGCCCGCTCGTCGGTCTCGGCGAGCTGCTTGAACTGCGGGGTCTCCGCCAGCGACGTACGCAGCAGGAGCCCGGCCGCGGCGAGCAGTCCCGCCGCCCAGAACGGCACACGCCAGCCCCAGGCCGCGAACTGGGCGTCGGTCAGCGACGCCGAAAGGGCGAGCATGACGCCGTTGGCGAGGAGGAAGCCGACCGGGGGGCCGATCTGCGGGAAACTCGCCCACAGTCCGCGCCGGTTCGCGGGGGCGTGTTCGGCGGTCAGCAGTACCGCACCGCCCCACTCACCGCCGAGCCCCAGTCCCTGCAGAAAACGCAGCACCAGAAGGAGCGCGGGCGCCGCCACTCCGATCGACCCGTACGTCGGTACGCAGCCGACGGCGACGGTCGCGATTCCAGTGAGCAACAGTGAGGCGAACAGGACAGGACGGCGCCCGTAGCGGTCACCGATGTGTCCGAATACGACAGACCCGAGCGGTCGTGAAATGAAACCGACTGCGAAGGTGCCGAACGCTGCGAGCGTTCCCGCGAGCGGCGAAAACGTGGGGAAGAAGAGGGGCCCGAGAACGAGCGCGGCGGCTGTTCCGTAGACAAAGAAGTCGTAGAACTCGATGGCTGTTCCGGCGAGCGACGCGGTGGCCAGGCGGAGCATGGAGGGAGGTCGTTCTTCGCGCATGCGGCCACAACTACCCGAGCGGAACTCCGGTTACGGGGCGCTCGGAAGCAGTCGTACCGGAAGGTGCGCCGCGGGCTCCTGGTCCGGCGCTCTACCAGCCGCGTTCGCGCCACTCGGGCAGGTGCGGACGCTCGTTCCCGAGTGTGGTGTCGTTGCCGTGCCCGGGATAGACCCATGTCTCGTCGGGGAGCCGGCCGAAGAGCTTCTCCTCCACGTCACCGATGAGGCTCGCGAAGGCCTCCGGATCCTTCCACGTGTTGCCCACCCCTCCCGGGAAGAGGCAGTCCCCGGTGAAGACGTGCGGGTGCCCGTGCGGGTCGTCGTAGACCAGCGCGACGGAACCCGGCGTGTGGCCGACGAGGTGGCGGGCGGTGAGTTCGACGCGTCCGACCCGGACGGTGTCGCCGTCGTCCAGCAGGACGTCGGTGGGGACGGGGATGCCCTCCGCGTCGTACCGGCCCGCGTACGTACGCGGGCCCGTCGCCGCCACGACGTCGGCGAGGGCCTGCCAGTGGTCGCCGTGGCGGTGGGTGGTGACGACGGACGCGATGCCGTCGTCACCGATCAGCCGCAGGAGGGTGTGCGGCTCGGCGGCCGCGTCGATCAGCAGCTGTTCTCCGGTGTCACGGCAGCGCAGCAGATACGCGTTGTTGTTCATGGACCCGACGGCGACCTTGGAGATCATCAGGTCCGTGAGCTCGTGCACGTTCGCAGGACCGCCGACCTTCACCGCTCCGCTGTACGTCATGGGATCAGCCTATAGCGGCGGCAGGGCGGGCAGCGGGGCGCCTGCGGTGTCGAGCCCTGCCCCGTCGCGGCGGCCCGCGAGCCACCCCAGCAGGTCGGCGGCGCTGCCGCCGACGTTCACGGGATCACCGTCGACGCTTCCCGTACGCCACTGCCGTCCGTCGGCGGCCGTCAGCACGGTCGCCGGGACGCCGGGGCTCCCCGTGAAGCGCTCCGCGAGGAACTCGATCTCGCGGCCCGTGAACTCCTCCGGCAGGTCCTCCAGCTCGTACCCGATGCCCAGGTCGACGTGGTGCAGCTCGACCTCGACGAGGCGGCGGAAGGGGATGCGCGAGGCCGAGTCGGTGACGCCGTTGCGCAGGGCGACCGTGCGGGACCAGTCGGCGGGAGCGGCGGCCGCCGTGTCGAAGCGGGCCGCGCTGTCGCGCAGGTCCTCCAGCTGTACGGCGAGCGGGCGCGGGGCGTCGCGCTCGATGTCGGCGTCGCGCGCTTCGGCGCTCTCGTACATGGGCCGGGCTGCCAGGACGTTGAGCAGAGCGTCCGCGTTGCGGGCCAGGTGAGCCAGTACGTGGCCGCGGGTCCAGCCGGGCAGCCGTGACGGTTGCGTCACGCCGGCGTTGTCCAGTTTGCCGGTCGCGGCGAGGAGCCGGTCGGTTGCTTCGCGTACAGAGGCCAGGTCGCGCACGTGATCGTTCATGGCGCCGACGATAGTCCGGTCACACGATCGGGTGAAGCCGTTCAGGCGAGGCCGTAATTCGAATGCGCGTGCTATACGCTCGTCGGAGGCATCAGGAATCCTTACAACATCGCTGTGGTTACCCCCATAGTCTGAGAACCGGGGGGCTCAGTCCTCTCTGCCTCTCTCAAGAAAGGTGCGGACCGGCGTGGCCGACCGTCTCATCGTTCGTGGCGCTCGCGAGCACAACCTCAAGAACGTCTCGCTCGACCTCCCGCGTGACTCCCTCATCGTGTTCACCGGGCTCTCGGGGTCGGGCAAGTCCTCCCTCGCGTTCGACACGATCTTCGCCGAGGGGCAGCGCCGGTACGTCGAGTCGCTCTCCTCCTACGCCCGTCAGTTCCTGGGCCAGATGGACAAGCCCGACGTGGACTTCATCGAGGGCCTGTCGCCCGCGGTGTCCATCGACCAGAAGTCGACCTCGCGCAACCCGCGCTCGACGGTCGGCACGATCACGGAGGTCTACGACTACCTCCGCCTGCTGTTCGCCCGTATCGGCAAGCCGCACTGTCCCGAGTGCGGCCGCCCGATCTCGCGCCAGTCGCCGCAGGCCATCGTCGACAAGGTGCTCGAGCTGCCCGAGGGCAGCCGCTTCCAGGTGCTGTCGCCGCTGGTGCGCGAGCGCAAGGGCGAGTTCGTCGACCTCTTCGCCGACCTCCAGACCAAGGGCTACAGCCGCGCCCGGGTGGACGGCGAGACCATCCAGCTCAGCGAGCCGCCCAAGCTCAAGAAGCAGGAGAAGCACACCATCGAGGTGGTCATCGACCGCCTCACGGTGAAGGAGAGCGCCAAGCGCCGGCTCACCGACTCGGTGGAAACCGCTCTCGGGCTCGCAGGCGGCATGGTCATCCTCGACTTCGTCGACCTCCCCGAGGACGACCCCGACCGCGAGCGGATGTACTCCGAGCACCTCTACTGCACCTACGACGACCTGTCGTTCGAGGAGCTGGAGCCCCGGTCCTTCTCCTTCAACTCGCCCTTCGGCGCCTGCCCGGACTGCACCGGCATCGGCACGCGCATGGAGGTCGACCCGGAGCTGATAGTCCCGGACGAGGACAAGTCCCTCGACGAGGGCGCGATCAACCCCTGGTCCCACGGGCACACCAAGGACTACTTCGCGCGCCTCGTCGGCGCGCTCTCCGACGCTCTCGGGTTCCGTACGGACATCCCCTGGGCGGGGCTGCCGCAGCGTGCCAAGAAGGCGCTGCTGCACGGCCACAAGACCCAGATCGAGGTCCGCTACCGGAACAGGTACGGCCGTGAGCGGGCGTACACCACGTCCTTCGAGGGCGCGGTGCCCTTCGTCAAGCGGCGGCACTCCGAGGCAGAGAGCGACTCCAGCAGGGAGCGCTTCGAGGGCTACATGCGCGAGGTGCACTGCCCGACGTGCAACGGCACACGCCTGAAGCCGCTGGTCCTCGCCGTCACGGTCATGGAGAAGTCCATCGCCGAGGTCGCCGCGATGTCGATCAGCGACTGCGCGGACTTCCTGGGCCGGCTGACGCTGAACGCCCGTGACAAGAAGATCGCCGAGCGTGTGCTCAAGGAGGTCAACGAGCGGCTGAGGTTCTTGGTCGACGTGGGCCTCGACTACCTGTCGCTCAACCGGGCGGCCGGCACGCTGTCCGGCGGCGAGGCGCAGCGCATCCGGCTCGCCACCCAGATCGGCTCCGGCCTCGTCGGTGTGCTGTACGTCCTGGACGAGCCGTCCATCGGCCTGCACCAGCGCGACAACCACCGCCTCATCGAGACGCTGGTCCGGCTGCGCGACATGGGCAACACCCTGATCGTCGTCGAGCACGACGAGGACACGATCAAGGTGGCCGACTGGATCGTCGACATCGGCCCGGGCGCGGGCGAGCACGGCGGCAAGGTCGTCCACAGCGGCTCTCTCAAGCAGCTGCTGGACAACAAGGCGTCCGTCACCGGTCAGTACCTGGCCGGCAAGCGGTCCATCGCTATGCCGGACATCCGCCGCCCCGCGGACCCGACGCGGCAGCTCACGGTCCACGGCGCCCGCGAGAACAACCTGCGCGACATCGCCGTGTCCTTCCCGCTCGGGGTCCTGACCGCCGTCACCGGCGTCTCCGGATCGGGAAAGTCGACGCTGGTGAACGACATCCTTTACACGCACCTGGCGCGTGAACTGAACGGCGCCCGTACGGTGCCGGGGCGCCACACGCGCGTGGAGGGCGACAACCTCGTCGACAAGGTCGTCCACGTCGACCAGTCGCCGATCGGCCGTACGCCCCGGTCCAACCCGGCGACGTACACAGGTGTCTTCGACAACGTGCGCAAGCTGTTCGCGGAGACGATGGAGGCGAAGGTGCGCGGCTATCTGCCGGGCCGCTTCTCCTTCAACGTCAAGGGCGGCCGCTGCGAGAACTGCTCGGGCGACGGCACGATCAAGATCGAGATGAACTTCCTGCCGGACGTGTACGTCCCGTGCGAGGTCTGCCACGGGGCGCGTTACAACCGGGAGACCCTGGAGGTGCACTACAAGGGCAAGTCCATCGCCGAGGTGCTGGACATGCCGATCGAGGAGGCGCTGGACTTCTTCGAGGCCGTCCCGACGATCGCCCGTCACCTGCGGACGCTCACCGAGGTGGGTCTCGGGTACGTCCGGCTCGGTCAGTCCGCGCCGACGCTGTCGGGTGGTGAGGCGCAGCGCGTGAAGCTCGCCTCCGAGCTCCAGAAGCGGTCCACGGGGCGCACGGTGTACGTCCTGGACGAGCCGACCACGGGTCTGCACTTCGAGGACATCTCGAAGCTCATCAAGGTGCTGTCCGGGCTGGTCGACAAGGGCAACTCCGTGATCGTCATCGAGCACAACATGGACGTCATCAAGACGGCGGACTGGGTGATCGACATGGGTCCCGAGGGTGGCAACGGCGGTGGCCTCGTCGTCGCCGAGGGCACGCCCGAGCAGGTGGCCGCCGTACCGACGAGCCACACGGGCAAGTTCCTCCGCGACATCCTGGGCGACCGGGTGAGTGACGCGACCCCGGTGAAGAAGCCCGCGAAGAAGGCGCCGGCGAAGAAGGCGGTGGCGGCGGCGAAGTCGGCTCCCGCCAGGAAGACCGCGACGGCCAAGACGGCTACGGCGAAGAAGGCTCCCGGCACGACTGCCCCGGCAAAGGCGGCCCGCTCCCGCAAGGCGTGACGCGCGTGTTCGCTGGACGGCCCCTCACCCGTGCCCCGGGTGAGGGGCCGTCGGCATGGGTGGAGGGTTGTCCCTTCCGGGGCTTGCACCCTCTTCCCGGAAGGGCGGGGCCAGGGGAAGGCCCGGCGTCCAAAAGGGAAGGCCCGCCGGTTACGTCGGCCCTATCGCGTCGCCAGCTCCTTCGCGTACGGCGGGTTCGCGCCCGGGCGTGAGCAGGTGATCGCGGCGGCGTGCGCCGCGAAGGTCAGGGTGTCGGTCCAGGCGGCGGTGTCCAGCGCCGCCACCTTCTCCGCCGCGAGCGCCCCATGCGCCGACAGCCGGTGCAGGAGAGCCGCGTTCACCGTGTCGCCCGCGCCGATCGTGTCGGCCACCTCCACCCGTACCGTCGGGACGCTCACGTCCACCCCGCCGCCCCGCGTCCGTACCGTCATGCCGTCCGTGCCCCGCGTCAGCACCACCGCCCCGGGTCCGGTCGCGAGCCACTCCTCCACCGATCCGCCCAGCCACTGCGCGTCCTCCTGCGACACCTTCAGCAGCGAGACGTACGGCAGCCAGCTCCGGAAGCGGGCGCGGTAGGCGTCGGGGTCCGGGATCAGACCGGCCCTGATGTTCGGGTCGAGCAGGGTGAACAGGCCGCGCTCCGCCTCACGCCGCAACAGCGCCTCGTACGCACTCGCCCCGGGTTCCAGCACCAGCGAACAGGTGCCGAGGGCCAGCGCCCGTACATCCGGGGGCAGAGCCGCGGCCGGAAGCTCGAAGAGGCGGTCCGCGCTGCCCTCCGCGTAGAAGCCGTAACCGGCCGATCCGTCCGCGCCCAGCGCCGCCACCGCCAGCGTCGTCGGCTCCGGACCGCGCTGCACGAGCGAGGTGTCCACTCCGGCCGCCCGCAGCCCGTCGACCAGAGCCTCACCGAAGCCGTCCGTCGAGACCCGGGAGCAGAACGAGACGGCGGAGCCCAGCCGCCCCAGGGCCACGGCGGTGTTGTACGGCCCGCCGCCGGGCCGCGGCGACAGGGGCGCCAGCGCGCCCGTCTCATGCGGCACCAGGTCGATCAGGGACTCTCCGGCGACGACGATCACGGGCCCGAACGTAACCCATCGCCGCCCGAGGGGACAGCCCCCGCGAGAGCCGCCGATGTCCGCCGGTATCGTCGGGTCTGTCACCCGACCCCCTGACCAGTGGAGACCGCATGTCCGGCCAGTCAGCCCCCCGCCGCGCCGTGCTGAAGGGCGCCGTCCTCGCAGGCGCGGCCGGACTGGGTGTGGCGGCCTGCTCCACCGAGTCGAAGCTCGGCCACGCCAAGCCGCTGCCCTCCACGCCCGTGAACCTGGGCGCGGCCGACGAGGTCCCGGTCGGCGGTGCCAAGCTCTACCGCGAGCAGCGGATCATCGTCAGCTGCCAGGCCGAGGGGAAGTACAAGGCGTTCAGCGCGCAGTGCACCCACGCGGGCTGCGTCCTGGACAAGGTCGAGAAGGGCGAGGGCAACTGCCCCTGCCACGGCAGCCGTTTCGACGTGACGACCGGTGAGGTGCTCCAGGGCCCGGCGACCGTGCCGCTGCCCGCGATCCCGGTCACCGTCGAGGGCGGCAAGCTCGTCACGGGCACGGGCACGGGCACGGGCACGAAGGCCGGCCCTGACGCCTGACCCGCCGCCGGGCGGCGCTTCTACTCCCAGTCCCAGTCGATCCCCAGAATCCCGGCCCGCACCCCCTGCTCCACCAGGTGCACGGTCCCGTGCCGCCCGCTCAGCGTGAGCTCCTTGCGGGCGCCGCGCGACGCGCCCGCCGAGGTCTGCGTGAAGCGCCGGCACCGCACGGGCAGCGCCTGCTCGTCGAAGCGCACCTGGAGCACGTACTGCCCTCCGGTGAAGCTGAAGCCGCGCACGTACTCGCTGCTGGGGCCGCCGGTACCGTCCTCGACGGCGTAACCGAAGAGATACGTCTCCCCGGCCCGCAGCCGCGCGTCGAAGAGCAGCTCGGCCACGAGGACCCCCGACTCGGTGTCCCAGCGCACACGTCCCGTCCGGCAGTTCTCCCGCGCCCGCACCACCACCCGCGTCGGGTCGCAGCCGGGGTCTCCGTGGTGGATGGCCAGGTAGCGGTCGATGCCGTCGCGGTGGGCCCGTACGACGTGCTGCGAGTCGCGGCCGATCAGCTCCCGCCCCGCCCCGATCCGTACGCGCTCGTGGTGGCCCACTGTGTGCAGCCCGCCGTCCGCCGGGAACTCCAGCTCGGTGAGGAGCCCCTTCAGCGCGTCGGAAACCCCGACGAGGGCGCGATAGGAGCGCGCGGCGGGGCGCTCGACCTCGCTGCGCACGCCCACGGGGCCGAGCAGCCGGATCAGCGAGTCGCCGGGCAGCCGCAACAGCTCCTCCAGCGCGCGTACGGCGCGCAGCGACTCGGGGCGCTGCGGGCGCCGCGCGCCCTGCTGCCAGTAACTGAGGCTCGTGACGCCGACCTTGATCCCGCGGCCGGCCAGATGGTGCTGGACGCGTTGCAACGGCAGCCCGCGCGCGGCGAGCGCGGCACGCAGGGCAAGGTGGAACGGGCCAGCGTGCAGTGCCTGCTCCAGGTCGGCCTCCACAGCACCTCCCGGACCTGCCGCCCCCTTCTCCGTGATCTGCGGCATCGGGAATCCTCCAGCGAAACGTTCACTCACTACGGAACCGGCGCGACGGTGCGCCGGAGGGGGCCGGTGGCCAGGTGGGCGGAGCGGGAAAACGTTCACTCCCCGGCCACACCGTTCACGGCGCCGTGCCACCCGCATTGAAGCGTGTCGACCTGCCCCCGACAACACCTTGATGCTCCACAAAGGCGTCCGGACACGCTCCTCCCCTTTCACCGCGGCCAGCGACGAGGGGGTGGGAGGCCCACGCGCACCTCCCACCCCCGGCCGCCCCCGCGCGCCCTGGTCGCCCCGCGCACCTCCCACCCCCGCGCGCCCCGGTCGCCCCCGCGCTGTCACTGCCCGCAAGTAGGGTGTGAGGCATGGCAGACCCCTCCAGCTACCGCCCCAAGCCGGGACAGATCCCCGACTCGCCGGGGGTCTACAAATTCCGCGACGAGCACCGCCGGGTGATCTACGTCGGGAAGGCGAAGAGCCTGCGCCCGCGCCTGTCCTCCTACTTCCAGGACCTGGCCAATCTCCACCCGCGCACCCGCACCATGGTCACCACGGCCGCGTCCGTCGAGTGGACGGTCGTCTCCACCGAGGTGGAGGCGCTCCAGCTGGAGTACTCCTGGATCAAGGAGTACGACCCCCGCTTCAACGTCAAGTACCGGGACGACAAGAGCTATCCGTCCCTGGCCGTGACGCTGAACGAAGAGTTCCCCCGGGTCCAGGTCATGCGCGGCCCCAAGAAGAAGGGCGTGCGCTACTTCGGCCCGTACGGTCACGCCTGGGCGATCCGCGAGACCGTCGACCTGATGCTCCGCGTCTTCCCCGTACGCACGTGCTCGGCCGGCGTCTTCAAGAACGCCGCCAGGACGGGCCGCCCCTGCCTCCTCGGCTACATCGGCAAGTGTTCCGCGCCCTGTGTGGGCCGCGTCACCCCCGAGGAGCACCGCGAACTCGCTGAAGAGTTCTGCGACTTCATGGCCGGCCGCACGGGCCAGTACCTCAGGCGCATCGAGCAGGAGATGCACCAGGCCGCAGAGGACATGGAGTACGAGCGGGCCGCCCGCCTGCGCGACGACATAGGGGCGCTGCGCCGCGCCCTGGAGAAGAACGCGGTGGTGTTCAACGACGCCACCGACGCCGACCTGATCGCCGTCGCCGAGGACGAGCTCGAAGCCGCCGTGCAGATCTTCCACGTACGCGGCGGACGGGTCCGGGGGCAGCGCGGCTGGGTCACCGACAAGGTCGAGGCCGTCGACACGGCGGGCCTCGTCGAGCACGCGCTCCAGCAGCTGTACGGCGAGGAGCAGGGCGACGCGGTGCCCAAGGAGGTCCTCGTCCCGGCCATGCCCGAGGACGCCCCCGCCGTGTCCCAGTGGCTCGCCGGCCGACGCGGCTCCAACGTCTCGCTGCGCATCCCGCAGCGCGGCGACAAGAAGGACCTCATGGCGACGGTCCAGCGCAACGCCCAGCAGGCCCTCGTCCTGCACAAGACCAAGCGCGCGTCCGACCTGACCACCCGCTCCCGCGCCCTGGAGGAGATCGCGGAAGCCCTCGGACTGGACTCCGCACCGCTGCGCATCGAGTGCTTCGACATCTCCCACCTCCAGGGCGACGACGTGGTGGCCTCCATGGTCGTCTTCGAGGACGGCCTGCCGCGCAAGAGCGAGTACCGCCGCTTCCAGATCAAGACCTTCGAGGGCCAGGACGACGTCCGGTCCATGCATGAGGTGCTCACCCGCCGCTTCCGGCGCTATCTCCAGGAGAAGGAGAAGACGGGGGAGTGGATCGAGGGGAACGGCGCCGCGGAGGTACCCGCCGAGCCGGATCCGGCCGTGGAGGACGACGGCAGGCCCAGGCGTTTCGCGTACCCGCCGCAGCTCGTCGTCGTCGACGGCGGACAGCCCCAGGTGGCGGCCGCCCAGCGCGCCCTCGACGAGCTCGGCATCGACGACGTCGCCGTCTGCGGTCTGGCCAAGCGCCTCGAGGAGGTCTGGGTGCCCGGCGAGGACGACCCGGTCGTCCTGCCCCGCAGCAGCGAGGGGCTCTACCTCCTTCAGCGGGTCCGTGACACGGCTCACGACTTCGCCATCCGCTACCAGCGGACGAAGCGCGCCAAGCGCTTCAGGGCGGGCCCGCTCGACGAGGTTCCCGGCCTCGGCGAGACACGCAAGCACGCCCTGATCAAGCATTTCGGTTCGGTGAAGAAGCTCCGGTCCGCCACAATCGATCAGATCTGCGAGGTTCCGGGGATAGGCCGCAAGACGGCCGAGACCGTCGCCGCGTTCCTCGCACAGGCGGCGCCGGCCGCACCCGCCGTGAACACGGCGACAGGAGAGATCATTGAATACGACGAGGATGACGCGGACACCGTGGACACTGCGGCAGCACCCGCGCTCTCCCCGCCGGAACGGGGGCAGCACGCATGAATGAGCACGACGGAGACGGAGCACACGTGAGTACGGGCACGACCGGGGACACCGGCGAGACCGGGCACAACGGGCACAACGGCGACGCGGCCGAGCCGGCCATCCCGGAGCTGGTGATCATCTCGGGCATGTCGGGAGCCGGCCGCAGCACCGCCGCGAAGTGCCTCGAAGACCTCGGCTGGTTCGTCGTCGACAACCTGCCGCCCGCGCTGATCCCCACCATGGTGGAGCTCGGTGCCCGTTCGCAGGGCAACGTCGCGCGTATCGCCGTCGTCGTGGATGTCCGCGGCCGGCGCTTCTTCGACAACCTCCGCGAGTCCCTGGCGGACCTCGACGCCAAGGAGGTCACCCGGCGGATTGTCTTCCTCGAGTCCTCGGACGACGCCCTGGTACGCCGTTTCGAATCCGTACGCCGCCCCCACCCGCTGCAGGGCGACGGCCGGATCACCGACGGCATCGCGGCCGAGCGCGACCTGCTGCGCGAGCTGCGCGGCGACGCCGACCTGGTCATCGACACGTCCAGCCTCAACGTCCACGAGCTGCGCGCCAAGATGGACGCCCAGTTCGCGGGCGACGACGAGCCGCAGCTGCGTGCCACGGTCATGTCGTTCGGCTACAAGTACGGCCTGCCGGTCGACGCCGACCTCGTGGTGGACTGCCGCTTCCTGCCGAACCCCCACTGGGTCCCGGAGCTGCGCCCCTTCACCGGCCTCAACGAAGAGGTCTCCGGGTATGTCTTCAACCAGCCGGGCGCCAAGGAGTTCCTCGACCAGTACACCGAGCTGCTCCAGCTCATCGCGGCCGGCTACCGCCGTGAGGGCAAGCGCTATGTCACCATCGCCGTCGGCTGTACGGGTGGCAAGCACCGCAGCGTCGCCATGTCGGAGAAGCTGGCCGCGCGCCTGTCCTCCGAGGGTGTGGAAACCGTCCTCGTCCACCGGGACATGGGGCGCGAGTGACCGGACGCAACTTCCGCCTGCGGCGGCTGCGTGGCAGTGACGCCGCGCGGCCGCAGCGCAAGCGCGGCGCCCAGCCCAAGGTCGTCGCCCTCGGCGGCGGCATGGGACTGTCGGCGTCGCTCACAGCGCTCCGCCGCATCACCGGCGATTTGACCGCCGTGGTCACCGTCGCCGACGACGGCGGCTCCAGCGGGCGCCTGCGCGACGAGCTCGGCGTACTGCCGCCGGGTGACCTGCGCAAGGCTCTCGCCGCGCTGTGCGGGGACGACGACTGGGGCCAGACCTGGTCGCGCGTCATCCAGCACCGCTTCTCCAGCCGGGGCGACCTGCACGACCACGCCGTAGGAAACCTGCTGATCGTCGCCCTGTGGGAGCAGCTCGGCGACCACGTCCAGGCACTGGACCTGGTCGGCAGGCTCCTCGGCGCGCACGGCCGGGTGCTGCCCATGTCCGCCGTACCGCTGGAGCTCCAGGCGCTCGTGCGGGGGCACGACCCTCTGCGGCCCGACGACGTGGACACGGTGCGCGGCCAGGCCACCGTAGCGCTCACCCCCGGCGAGGTGCAGTCCGTGCACCTCGTCCCCCAGGGCCCGCCGGCCGTCCCGGAGGCCGTCGCCGCCGTGCTCGACGCGGACTGGGTGGTGCTCGGTCCCGGCTCCTGGTTCTCGTCGGTGATTCCGCACCTTCTGGTGCCCGAGCTGCTCGACGCGCTCATCGAGACGAAGGCCCGCCGGGTCCTGTCGCTCAACCTCGCGCCGCAACCCGGAGAAACCGATGGGTTCTCTCCGCAGCGTCATTTGGAGGTTTTGGGACGACACGCCCCTAAACTCGCCCTGGACGTGGTGTTGGCCGACGAGGCTGCCGTGCCCGATCGCGAGTCCCTCGCCGATGCCGCCAAGCGGCTCGGGGCCGCAGTCGAGCTGGCGCCGGTCGCCGCGCCCGACGGCTCCCCGAAGCACGACCCGGAGCTGTTGGCCGCCGCGTACGACCGTATTTTTCGGATGCATGGAAGGATCGGCCCATGGCGATGACGGCAGCGGTGAAGGACGAAATCTCCCGGCTTCCCGTCACCCGGACCTGCTGCAGGAAGGCGGAGGTCTCGGCGATTCTTCGATTCGCGGGCGGGCTGCACCTGGTGAGCGGCCGGATTGTGATCGAGGCGGAGCTGGACGTGAGCTTCGCGGCCCGCAGGCTCAAGAAGGACATCCTGGAGATCTTCGGTCACCACTCGGAACTGGTGGTGATGGCCCCGAGCGGGCTGCGACGCGGCTCCCGCTACCTCGTACGGGTGGTGGCGGGCGGTGATCAGCTCGCACGCCAGACCGGGCTGGTCGACGGCCGCGGCCGTCCGATCCGCGGTCTGCCCCCGCAGGTCGTGTCCGGCGCCACCTGCGACGCCGAGGCCGCCTGGCGGGGCGCGTTCCTCGCGCACGGCTCGCTCACCGAGCCGGGCCGTTCGTCCTCGCTGGAGGTCACCTGCCCCGGCCCCGAGGCCGCCCTGGCCCTCGTCGGCGCCGCCCGCCGGCTCTCCATCGGCGCCAAGGCGCGCGAGGTGCGCGGCGTGGACCGTGTCGTCGTACGGGACGGGGACGCGATCGGAGCCCTGTTGACGCGCCTCGGCGCGCACGAGTCGGTGCTGGCCTGGGAGGAGCGGCGGATGCGCCGCGAGGTCCGCGCCACCGCCAACCGGCTGGCCAACTTCGACGACGCCAACCTGCGCCGCTCGGCGCGTGCCGCCGTCGCCGCGGGTGCCCGGGTGGGGCGTGCGCTGGAGATCCTCGGCGAGGAAGTGCCCGAGCACCTCGCCGCCGCCGGGCGGCTGCGCATGGACCACAAGCAGGCCTCCCTGGAGGAGCTGGGCGCGCTGGCCGACCCGCCGCTCACGAAGGACGCCGTGGCGGGCCGTATCCGCCGCCTGCTGGCCATGGCGGACAAGCGGGCCCAGGACCTGGGCATCCCCGGCACGGAGTCCACGATCACCGAGGAGATGGCCGACGGCCTGGTCGGCTGATCGGTCCGCTCGCATCCGGCTCGTCTTCGCACGGCCGGCCGCCGCCGGTGTCCCTCAAGGGCACCGGCGGCGGTTTCGTGTACCCGGGAGGCGCTATTGACATGACCATGAACTGTCATGAGCCTGTCGTCTGTTCACTTACGTGGCAGGCAACAGCAAGGGGGGCTCATGAGACGCAGAGCGAGATCGATCCTCGCAGCGGGCGCATTGCTGATCGGCGGCGTGACGGCGGCACCGGCCGCCCAGGCCGAGGGGGCGCGCGCGGGCGGAGCCGACGCGGGCGCCGACGCCGTCAAGGTGTTCAACGCGGACGTCACGAAGGAGCAGATACCCCTGCTCCTGGCGGCCGGCCAGGACGCCCACGAGATGGGCGAGCGGGCTCCGGAGAAGGGTACGGCGCGCGTCGAGCTCTTCCTTACCGACGCCCAGGCCGAGGACCTGGCCGCCAAGGGCGTCAGGAACCTCACTGAGCGCAAGGTGTCGGCGAAGACGGAGTCCCGCCTCGCCGCCGCCGGGGACGGCGTCTACCGCCCGTACAGCGGCAAGGGCAATCTCCAGGAGGAGATCGTCAGGACGGGGCAGGCGCACCCCGGCCTCACCAAGGTCGTCTCCCTGGGCAAGACCCTCCAGGGCAAGGACATCCTCGCCGTCAAGCTCACCAAGGGCGCCAAGAAGACCAAGGACGGCGCCAAGCCCTCCGTGCTGTACATGTCCAACCAGCACGCCCGTGAGTGGATCACCCCGGAGATGACCCGGCGGCTGATGCACCACTACCTGGACCAGTACGGCAAGGACCGCCGCATCACGAAGATCGTGGACTCCACCGAACTGTGGTTCGTGCTCTCCGCCAACCCGGACGGCTACGACTGGACCCACGACGCGGCAGGCGACCGCCTCTGGCGCAAGAACATGCGCGACATCGACGCCGACGGCAAGTACACCGCCAGCGACGGCGTCGACCTCAACCGTAACTTCGCCTACAAGTGGGGCTACGACAACGAGGGTTCCTCGCCGAACCCCGCCAGCGCCACCTACCGCGGCGCGTCCTCCATGTCCGAGCCCGAGACCCGGGTGCTCGACCGCTTCCAGAAGCGCATCGGTTTCGAGTACGGCATCAACTACCACTCCGCCGCCGAACTGATCCTCTACGGAGTCGGCTGGCAGGTCGCCACGCCCACCCCCGACGACGTGCTCTACAAGGCGCTCGCGGGAACACCCGAAAAGCCGGCCGTTCCCGGGTACTACCCGCAGGTCTCCTCGGAGCTCTACACCACCAACGGCGAGGCCGACGGACACGCGGCCAACGTCAACGGCACGATGATGTTCACCCCCGAGATGACCACCTGCCAGACGGCGTCGAACATCGACCCCGACGACCGGTGGAAGCCCGAGGACTGCCAGTCCGGATTCAACTTCCCCGACGACGAGAAGCTGATCCAGGCGGAGTTCGCCAAGAACATCCCCTTCGCGCTCTCCGTCGCGGAGACCGCCGCGCACCCCGACAAGCCGTCCTCGTCCGTCGGCATGGAGGCACCCGACTTCACCGTCGACCCCTTCACGACGTCGTACGCCCGGTGGAAGGACCAGGAGATCGCCGTCACCGCCCGTAAGTCGGTGCGCGACAAGGAGCTCAGGTACCGCGTCAACGGCGGTCGCGTACACGACCAGGAGCTGCGCCCCTGGAAGGGCGGCGAGACCTACGGCGGCGAGGACAATCTCCACTTCGACGAGTACCGCGCGAAGGTCCGGGACGGCGACGTCGGCGACAAGGTCGAGGTCTGGTTCACCGGGCGCGCCAAGTCCGGCAAGCCCGTCTCCAGCGAGCACTTCACGTACACCCTCGCCGACCGTCCCAAGGCTGACGTCCTGGTGATCGCCGAGGAGGGAGCCCCCGCGCAGCACACGCAGACGTACGTCGACACGCTCGCGACCACCGGACACAAGGCCGCCGTGTGGGACGTCGCCACCCAGGGCGCCCCGCACCCGCTCGGCGTGCTGTCCCACTTCGGCACGGCTGTGCACTACACCGGCGCCAAGGCGCCCACCGGCCCGACCCAGCTCGCCCTGCGCGCCTTCCTGAACGAAGGCGGCAAGCTCCTCGAGGCCGGTGAGCTGACGGGCGGCAACGCGGTGGTCGGCCGGGCCTCGACCAACGACTTCAGCCAGTACTACCTCGGTGCCTACGGACGGACCACTGCCGTGGGAGCCACCGCGTTCTCCGGTCTCGGCCCGATGGCCGGTACGGGCAGTCCGCTGGCCGGCGCGCCCGGCAACCCGCTGGACGCCCCGGGAGCGTACATCTCCACCTCCTCGGTTCTGCCGCCCGCGCAGTTCCCCCAGTTCACCAGCGAGCAGGCGGGCCGCTTCACCGGCGCCGCCAACCCGTACGCCCCCTACGCGGGTCAGGGCATGGCCGCCGCGACCCACGAGGACAACGACTGGAAGCGGCTCACCAGGACCTTCGACCTCACCGGGGTCGGCGCCGCCGACAAGCCGGAGCTTCGTCTGGCCCTGAACTGGAACACCGAGAGCGGCTACGACCACGCCGTCCTGGAGGCGCACACCGCGGGTGCGGAGGACTGGACGACTCTGCCCGAGGCGGGCGGCGGCACCACCAGTACCGTCCCGGCGGAGTGCGAGCAGGGTTACTTCCTCAACGGTCACCCGTTCCTGAGGCACTACCTGACCCAGGAGTCCGACGCCTGCAGGGCCACTGGTACCTCCGGCGCCTGGAACAGCTTCACCGGATCCTCCGGCGGCTGGAAGCAGGTCTCCTTCGACCTCAGTGCCTACGCGGGCAAGAAGGTCGAGCTCTCGCTCAGCAGCATCACCGACCCGGGCTCCGGCGGCCGCGGTGTCTTCGCGGACGACGCCCGGCTCGTCGTGGGCGGCGCCGAGAAGGAGACGGAGGGCTTCGAGACCTCTCTCGGCACCTGGACGGCGCCCGGCGCACCGGCGGGCAGCCCGGCCGTGGCGGGCGACTGGGCCCGTGCCGGGGAGCTCTTCGTCCCCTACGGCGCGATCACGACCCGGAACACCGTGCTCCTCGGCTTCGGCCTGGAGCAGGTGCCCGACGCGGTCCAGCGCGCGGAACTGCTCGGCCGGGTGCTCGGCGTCCTCGACGACTGACACCCGCAGGTCCCGGCCACCGGGACGGAGGGCTCGGCGGCCCGCATTCCCTACTGGGGAGTACGGACCGCCGGGCCGTTTCCGGGCCCGCTCGATGTCACCCCCGGCCCCCCGGAGAGGTAGGGTCGGAAGCGGTCGGGGACATCCCATACATCTCGCCGGCGTCGAAACCCGGCGTACCAACGAGGAGATCGGTTTCGTGACGATCCGCGTAGGCATCAACGGCTTCGGCCGCATCGGGCGCAACTACTTCCGGGCGCTGCTGGAGCAGGGTGCGGACATCGAGATCGTGGCTGTCAACGACCTGGGTGACACTGCGACCACGGCACACCTTCTGAAGTACGACACCATTCTCGGCCGCCTCAAGGCCGAGGTGTCGCACACGGCGGACACCATCACCGTCGACGACCACACCATCAAGGTCCTGTCCGAGCGCAACCCGGCGGACATTCCGTGGGGCGACCTGGGCGTCGACATCGTGATCGAGTCCACCGGCATCTTCACCAAGAAGGCGGATGCCGAGAAGCACCTCGCCGGTGGTGCGAAGAAGGTCCTCATCTCGGCCCCGGCCAAAAACGAGGACATCACCATCGTGATGGGCGTCAACCAGGACAAGTACGACGCCGCCAACCACCACGTGATCTCCAACGCCTCCTGCACCACCAACTGTGTGGCGCCGATGGCCAAGGTTCTCGACGAGAACTTCGGCATCGTCAAGGGCCTGATGACGACGGTGCACGCGTACACCAACGACCAGCGCATCCTGGACTTCCCGCACTCCGACCTGCGTCGCGCCCGCGCCGCCGCGGAGAACATCATCCCGACCACCACGGGTGCCGCCAAGGCCACCGCACTGGTCCTCCCGCAGCTCAAGGGCAAGCTCGACGGCATCGCGATGCGCGTCCCGGTCCCGACCGGCTCGGTCACCGACCTGGTCATCACGCTGGAGCGCGAGGTCACCAAGGACGAGATCAACGCGGCCTTCCAGAAGGCTGCCGAGGGCGAGCTCAAGGGAATCGTCGAGTACACGGCCGACCCGATCGTGTCCTCCGACATCGTCAACGAGCCCGCTTCCTGCACGTTCGACTCGTCGCTGACCATGGCCGAGGGCAACCAGGTCAAGGTCATCGGCTGGTACGACAACGAGTGGGGCTACTCGAACCGCCTCGTCGACCTCACGGTCTTCGTCGGCAGCCAGCTCTGATCCGTACGGCAGGCACCTCGATGTGAGTGACAGGGCTCGGGCAGCGCAACGCGGCGCTGCCCGGGCCTTGTCGCGTGTCTTGTCTCCCAAGGAGTCCAGTAACAGATGAAGACGATCGACGAACTTCTCGCCGACGGGGTCGCGGGCAAGCGGGTATTCGTCCGCGCCGACCTCAACGTGCCGCTCGAAGGCGCCACCATCACCGACGACGGCCGTATCCGCGCCGTCCAGCCGACGATCGAGAAGCTCGCCGCCGCGGGCGCCCGGGTCGTCGTGGCCTCGCACCTGGGCCGCCCGAAGGGCGCCCCGGACCCGGCCTTCTCGCTGGCCCCGGCCGCCACGCGCCTCGGTGAACTCCTCAAGACCGAGGTCGCCTTCGCGACCGACACGGTCGGCGAGTCCGCCCAGGCCGTGGTCGCGGGCCTCTCCGACGGCGAGGTCGCCGTCATCGAGAACCTCCGCTTCAACGCCGGCGAGACCTCGAAGGACGATGCCGAGCGCGGCGCCTTCGCGGACCAGCTGGCGCAGCTCGCCGACGTGTACGTCGGCGACGGCTTCGGCGCCGTGCACCGCAAGCACGCGTCGGTCTTCGACCTCCCGGCCCGCCTTCCGCACGTCGCGGGCGGCCTCATCGCCACCGAGGTCGGCGTCCTGAAGAAGCTCACCGAAAACGTCGAGCGGCCGTACGTCGTGGTCCTCGGCGGCGCCAAGGTCTCCGACAAGCTCGGCGTGATCGACCACCTGCTGGAAAAGGCCGACCGCATCCTGGTCGGCGGCGGCATGGCGTACACCTTCCTCAAGGCCCAGGGCCACGAGGTCGGCATCTCGCTGCTCCAGGAGGACCAGGTCCCGACGGTCCTGGACTACCTGAAGCGCGCCAAGGAAAAGGGCGTGGAGTTCGTGCTCCCCGTCGACGTCCTGGTCTCGGCGGACTTCCCCGACCTCAAGACGAAGGCTCCGGCCAACCCCACGACGGTCGCCGCGGACGCCATCCCGGCCGACCAGGAGGGTCTGGACATCGGTCCCGAGACCCGCAAGCTGTACGCATCGAAGCTCGCCGACGCGGCCACCGTCTTCTGGAACGGTCCGATGGGCGTCTTCGAGCACCCCGACTACGCCGAGGGCACCAAGGCGGTTGCCCAGGCCCTCGTCGGCAGCCCGGCCTTCACGGTGGTCGGTGGTGGCGATTCCGCCGCCGCCGTCCGCATCCTGGGCTTCGACGAGAACGCATTCGGCCACATCTCGACCGGTGGCGGCGCCAGCCTCGAATACCTCGAGGGCAAGACGCTTCCCGGCCTCGCCGCACTGGAGGACTGACCCTCAATGACTGCTCCCACCCAAGAGCGCACCCCGCTGATGGCGGGCAACTGGAAGATGAACCTCAACCACCTCGAGGCCATCGCGCACGTCCAGAAGCTCTCCTTCGCTCTCGCCGACAAGGACTACGACTTCGTCGAGGTCGCGGTCCTGCCCCCGTTCACGGACCTGCGGTCCGTGCAGACGCTGGTGGACGGCGACAAGCTCAAGATCAAGTACGGCGCCCAGGACATCTCGGCGCACGACTCCGGCGCGTACACCGGTGAGATCTCCGGCGCGATGCTCGCCAAGCTCAAGTGCACGTACGTCGCCGTCGGACACTCCGAGCGCCGGCAGTACCACAACGAGAGCGACGAGCTCTGCAACGCCAAGGTGAAGGCCGCGTACGAGCACGGCCTGACCCCGATCCTGTGCGTAGGCGAGGGCCTGGAGATCCGCAAGGCGGGCAACCAGGTCGCCCACACGCTCGCGCAGCTCGACGGCGGCCTGAAGGACGTCCCGGCCGAGCAGGCCGAGTCCATCGTGATCGCGTACGAGCCGGTGTGGGCCATCGGCACCGGCGAGGTCGCCACCCCCGAGGACGCGCAGGAGGTCTGCGGGGCGATCCGCGGGCGTCTCGCGGAGCTGTACTCGCAGGAGCTGGCCGACAAGGTCCGCATCCAGTACGGCGGCTCGGTCAAGTCCGGGAACGTCGCCGCGATCATGGCGCAGCCGGATGTCGACGGTGCCCTGGTGGGCGGCGCGGCGCTGGACGCAGACGAGTTCGTCAAGATCGTCCGGTTCCGCGACCAGTGAGTAGGCCGTAGGGCCGATCCGTCGTACCCTGGCGGGGGCCGTGGTGGCTGCGCAGCAGCCGTCCGGCCCCCGTTGTCCGTCTCCGAAGTCCGAAGTCCGAGGAAGTTGGTCCAGCCGTGGTTATGGGGTTCTCGATCGCCCTGATCGTCTTCAGCCTGCTGCTGATGCTGCTGGTTCTGATGCACAAGGGGAAGGGCGGCGGTCTCTCCGACATGTTCGGTGGCGGCATGCAGTCCTCCGTCGGTGGGTCCTCGGTCGCCGAGCGCAACCTCGACCGCATCACGGTGGTAATCGGTCTGTTGTGGTTTGCCTGCATTGTCGTTCTTGCGTTGCTGATGAAGCTGGACAGCTGACCCGTCGTCCGGTACTGAGGCGGGTACGCGGCCTATCATGGAGCCCGGCGGCTCGCGTTCGCGGGGCGGGGGTGCAACTCCGGCCACTGGACGCGCGTTGGGCCCTCCGTAGACTGGGGCGCTCGCAGCTGAGCTGTTCGACGACTCCGCGGCGGTAGCCGCTGATTGATGCAGTGCAGCACCATCACGCAGGGAGTTACGACCGTGGCAAGTGGCAACGCGATCCGGGGAAGCCGGGTCGGAGCGGGGCCGATGGGTGAGGCTGAGCGCGGCGAGTCCGCGCCCCGTCTCCGCATCTCCTTCTGGTGCTCGAACGGGCACGAGACGCAGCCGAGCTTCGCCAGTGACGCTCAGGTCCCGGACAACTGGGACTGCCCGCGCTGCGGGTTCCCGGCCGGACAGGACCGGGACAATCCGCCGGCTCCGCCGCGCACCGAACCGTACAAAACGCACCTGGCGTACGTACGGGAACGGCGCAGCGACGCGGACGGCGAGGCGATTCTCGCCGAGGCGCTCGCGAAACTGCGGGGCGAAATCTAGGAATTGCGGTCCGGCCGGACGCCTTCGGGTGTCCGGCCGGACCCCTTTCGCCGGCCTTCCCCTTTCACCGGCACCCCCGGGCAGATTGTCAGTGGTGCCCTCTACGGTTCTTGAAACACAGGACCGGAAGGGGGAGTTGTGACGACGAGCGAGGCCGCGGCGGCGAAACCAGCTGCGACGGAGGTACGGACTCCGGCCTGGCGCGGGGGGTTCGGCCGGCTGTGGACGGCGGCTGTCGTCTCGAAGTTCGGCGACTCGCTGCGCACGGCCGCGATGCCGCTGCTGGCCGCCTCGCTGACGTCCGACCCCGTGTTGGTGGCGCTGGTGACGGCGTGCGGCTATCTGCCGTGGCTGCTGTTCGGGCTGCTGGGAGGGGCGATCGCCGACCGGGTGGACCAGCGGCGGGCGATGTGGGCCGTGGATCTGGTGCGGGCCGCCCTGATGGCCGCCTTCGCGATGGCGGTCGCCCTCGGTCACGCCTCGATGGCGCTGCTCATCGCCCTCGCCTTCGCGCTCACCACGCTCCAGACACTCTTCGACAACGCGGCTACGGCCCTGCTGCCCTCGGTAGTGCCCAAGGCCGCGCTGGGCAGTGCCAACGCCCGGCTGCTGACCGGGCAGCAGATCGCGGGCGGCTTCCTGGCCGCCCCGCTGGTGCCGCTGCTGCTGCTGGCGGGAGCGGCCGTGCCGTACGCCGCGGACGCCGCGACGTACGCCCTCGGAGCGGTGCTGATCGCCTCCCTGCGGGTCGAGGCCACCCCGCGGCCGCCGAGACCAGCCGGCAGCACGCTGCGCGGCGACATCGCGCAGGGGCTGCGGGCGCTGTGGCGGGACCGCGTACTGCGTGGGCTCTGCGTCGCCACCACGCTGTGCAACATCGGCATGGCCGCGCTCATCGCCACCCTGGTTCTCCATGTCACCGGCTGGCTCGACGGCGGGCAGGGCGGTTACGCGGCGGCCATCACGGCGTACGGCGTGGGCAGTGTGGCGGGCGGGCTGCTGGCCGGCCGGCTCTCCGCGCGGATCGGCCGGGTGAACAGTGTGTTCGCCGCCGGAGTCGTGCAGATCGGCTGCCTGACGGCGATGGGACTGGTCCGGGAGTTGTGGGTAACCGTCATGGCGATGGCGCTGTTCGGACTCATGGGGCTGGTGTGGAACACCCATCAGGTGACGCTGATGCAGGAGCGCAGCCCCGAAGCCATGCGGGGAAGGATCGGTTCGGCCTTCCGTACGCTCGCGACCGCCGGCGCACCGCTCGGCGCGCTGCTGGGCGGCGCGGCAGCGGCGACCTGGGGACTGAACACACCGGCCCTGCTGGCGGCGGCGCTCTTCGCGGCGGCCATAGCATCGCTGGCCGCTCTGATCAATTAGGTTGGAGCTGCCAGGGGGCATTGCACGCAGGTACGAGAAGAAGTGGACTGATGTCCGGATGAACGCAGAAAGCCGTACCAGGCTCAACCAGACGCCCGAGTGGGCCGCTCTCGCGAAGCACCGCGAGCAGCTCGGCCGGACGCATCTGCGAGAACTGTTCGCCGCCGATCCGGAGCGAGGCACCGGGTACACGCTCGAGGTGGGCGACCTCCATCTCGACTACTCCAAGCACCTGGTGACGGACGAGACACTGGGGCTGCTGCGCGAACTGGCCGGTGCCGCCGGGGTCGCGGAGCTGCGGGACGCGATGTTCCGCGGCGAGAAGATCAACACCACCGAGGACCGCGCGGTGCTGCACACCGCACTGCGCGCCCCGCGTGACGCCGTGGTCGAGGTCGACGGAGAGAACATCGTCCCGGCCGTGCACGAGGTGCTCGACAAGATGGCCGCGTTCGCCGACCGGATCAGGTCCGGGGAGTGGACCGGCCACACCGGCAAGCGCATCAAGAACATCGTCAACGTCGGCATCGGAGGCTCGGACCTCGGGCCCGCCATGGCGTACGAGGCGCTGCGCTCCTTCACCGACCGCGACCTCACGGTCCGTTTCGTGTCGAACGTCGACGGCGCCGATCTGCACGAGGCCGTACGGGACCTGGACGCGGCCGAGACGCTGTTCATCATCGCGTCCAAGACCTTCACCACGATCGAGACCATCACCAACGCCACATCGGCGCGCGACTGGCTGCTGACGAACCTGCGGGCGGACAGCGACGCCGTCGCGAAGCACTTCGTGGCACTGTCCACCAACGCGGAGAAGGTCGCCGGCTTCGGCATCGACACGGCCAACATGTTCGAGTTCTGGGACTGGGTCGGCGGGCGATACTCGATGGACTCGGCCATCGGTCTGTCTCTGACGATCGCCATCGGTCCGGACCGCTTCCGCGAGATGCTCGACGGCTTCCACCTCGTCGACGAGCACTTCCGCACCGCGCCCGCCGAGGAGAACGCGCCGCTGCTGCTCGGACTCCTGGGCCTCTGGTACGGGGCGTTCTTCGACGCGCAGGCGCACGCGGTCCTCCCGTACAGCCACTACTTGTCGAAGTTCACGGCGTACCTCCAGCAGCTGGACATGGAGTCCAACGGCAAGTCCGTGGACCGCGAGGGCAACCCGGTCGACTGGCAGACGGGGCCCGTGGTGTGGGGCACGCCGGGCACCAACGGGCAGCACGCGTACTACCAGTTGCTGCACCAGGGCACCAAGATGATCCCGGCGGACTTCATCGGCTTCGCCAGGCCGGTCGCCGACCTCCTGCCGGGTCTGAAGGCCCAGCACGACCTGCTCATGGCGAACTTCTTCGCCCAGACGCAGGCGCTTGCCTTCGGCAAGACGCCCGACGAAGTGCGGGCGGAAGGGGTCGCCGAGGAGCTGGTGCCGCACAAGACGTTCCGCGGCAACCACCCGACGACGACGATCCTCGCGGACGAGTTGACGCCGTCGGTGCTGGGGCAGCTGATCGCGCTGTACGAGCACAAGGTGTTCGTCCAGGGAGCCGTCTGGAACATTGACTCGTTCGACCAGTGGGGCGTCGAGCTCGGCAAGGTGCTCGCGAAGAAGATCGAGCCGGTGCTGACCGGGACGGTGACATCAGCCGCTACCGCGGCGGGGGGCGGCGAGCAGCTGGACAGCTCGACGGCGGCACTCGCCGCCAGGTACCGCACGCTGCGCGGTCGCTGACCGCCGGACGGGGAGGCAGGCCGATGACCGGGGGGACCGTGCGGCTCAGGCCGCCGAACAACACGCTCGACCGGCGGGTCATCGGCTGGTGGCGGAGCCAGTGCCTGCTGCTGACCGTGGTGCCGGTGGCCGTACTGGCCGTGCTGGGCGCGCTCCTCGCGCCCGCACGGCCGTGGCTGCTGGCCGCCTCGGCCGTGGTCGCGGTGTCCGGCGCGGCCGTCACGGTGTTCCTGCCCCTGTGGTGGTTCCGGGTGCACCGCTGGGAGGTCACGGACGACGCGGTGTACGTCCGTACCGGCTTCTTCCGGCAGGAGTGGCGGATCGCTCCGATGTCGAGGATCCAGACCGTGGACACCGTACGAGGGCCGCTGGAGCAGGCGTACCGGCTCGCCACGGTCATCGTCACCACCGCGTCCTCCAAGGGCGCGGTGAAGATCGAGGGGCTCGACCACGAACTCGCCTCGGAGCTCGCCGAGCGGCTGACCCGGATCACGCGGGACACGCCCGGGGACGCGACGTGAGTGCCCTGGGGAGCGGCTCGGGGGACGAGGGCGGACCGCCCGCGGGAGACGACGGCTGGCTGCGGCTCGCCCCGCGCACCGTCCTGGTCGCCGCGCTGGTCATGGCGGGCATCGCGGCGGGCGCGGGGGCGCCCGCCTTCATCGGGCTCGCGGGCGGCCGGCCGGTGGGGCAGGCGTTCGCCTGGGTGCTGTCCGCGGCCGTGCTGCTGGTCGCGGGCGGCACGGCGTTCGACTACGTGCGGTGGCGCAGGACGCGCTACCGCATAGGCGCCGACCGCGCCGAACTCCACACGGGCCTGCTGCTGGTCAAGCGCCGCTCACTGGCACGCGAGCGCATCCGCAGCGTCGACCTGACGGCGAGCGTGCTGCTGCGGGTCCTCGGGCTGGTGAAGGTCCGCATAGGTACGGGCGAGAACACCGGTGGCGGCGAGTCCACCCTCGAACTCGACCCCGTCACGCGCGAAGAGGGCGAACGGCTGCGCCGGGAACTGCTGGACCGCGGACCGGTCACCGCAGGGCCCGGCAGCCGGCACGAGGGCGAACTGGCGGTCCTGGACCCCGCCTGGATCCGGTACGCGCCGGTGTCCTTCGTCGCCCCGGCGCTCGGTGGGGCGGCGGCGGGCGGACTGATGCAGGTCAGTGAATGGTTCGGTGTGCAGGGGGAGTTGATCGCCTGGGTGCGGGACCGGTTCCGGGACACGCCGGTCCTGTGGACCGTCGTGGTGCTCGTCGTGGGGGCGTGCGCGGCGGGCGTGGTGGGGGCGCTCGGCCTGTGGGTCGAGATGTGGTGGAACTACCGGCTGGAGCGGGAGCCGGGGGGCACGCTGCGGGTCCGCCGTGGCCTGTTCACCACGCGGTCGATCTCCATCGAGGAGCGCAGGCTGCGCGGTGTGGAGCTGGTCGAGCCGCTCGGCGTACGGACGCTGGGAGCGGCGCGGTTGGACGCGGTCGCCACCGGACTGGCATCGGACGAGGACAGCCGGCACGCCGATCACAAGACACTGCTTCCGGTCGCGCCCCGGGCCACGGCGGAGGAGGTGGCGGCCTACGTTCTGCGCGAGGCCGCCTCGCCGACAAGTACGGCCCGCCTCACGACGCATCCGCCGGCCGCCCGCGCACGGCGGCTTCGGTGGGCGGTGGGGGCGGTGTTGCTCACGGTGCTCGTCCTCGCTTTCCTCGGGGCGCTGCTGACCGACGTTCTGCTGTACGTCGCCGGGGTGTGCGGGGTGGTGCTGCTGCCGGTGGCGTTGGGCTTGGGGCGGGACGCGTACCGGAGTCTGGGGCACGGGGTGTGCGGTGACTATCTGGTGGCGCGGTCGGGGACGGTGCGGCGTACGACGGTGGCGTTGCAGCGCGGCGGGGTGATCGGGTGGACGGTCAAGCAGTCCGTGTTCCAGCGCCGGGCCGGGCTGGTCACCCTCACCGCGACCACTGCGGCCGGGGAAGGCGCCTACTCGGTGTACGACGCTGCCGAGAGCGAGGGGCTGGGCTTCGCGGAGGAGGCGGTGCCGGGGTTGCTGGCGCCGTTTCTTGAGCGGGGGGAGTAGCGGGGCGCGGGTGCGGTGCTCGCGGGGTGCCGCTGCGCGGGGCCTTCCCCCCGCCCCTTCTCGGACCGGGGCGCTGCCCCGGACCACGGTCCGCAGACGCCGGACGGGTTTGGTGGGTGGGCTCGGTACGTCGAGGCAGAGGGGATGCTGGGCGGCTGCTGTTCAGGCTGCCGTGCTCAGCGTGTCTGTCGGGCGGCGGTGCGTTGCCCGGGTGGCGGGCAGGGCGGAGGCTGCGACCGCTCCCAGGACCGCGGCCGCCACGACTCCCAGCAGGACGAGCGCGTGTGGGGCCTGGGCGATGCCCGCGCCGATGCCGCTCGACCGGCCCTGCGCGTCGATCAGGCTGCCGCCGACCACTACGCCCAGCGCCGTACCCGCTGTCGCGGCGGCCAGTGCCGTGAGGGCTGCGGACGTCACGATCACCGACGTGACCTGGCGCGGGGTCAGGCCCATCGCCTTCAGCGCGAGCAGATCCCGCTCGCGCTCGCGCACGCTCGCACCGATCATGGTCAGCAGTTCCGTCAGGCCGATCAGAGCCAGTACCGCGACCAGGCCCATGACCAGCCCGCGGGCGGGCGCCAGTCCGTCGGCCGGGCCCGTGGCTCTGCCGACCTCCAGCCGGCCGTCGAGGGCGGCCGCCAGTTCGGTGCCCACCGAGCCGGCATGGGCGTCCGGGCGCAGGCGCAGCTGATAGAAGGCCGGTTCCAGGATCGGATCGCGCTCGCGGAGCGTGTCCAGGTCGGTGGTGACGACGCGGCCCGCGTTCTCCGGCTCGATCACGCGCCCGACGATGTGCAGTATCTGCGGACGGCCGCCGACCGTCATCCGCACCCAGTCGCCGACCTCGATGTCCAGATGATCGAGCAGCCCCTGGCCCGCCACCGCCTCGTCGGGTCCTTGCGGCGCGCGGCCCTCGGCCGGTGCGAAGGGGTACGGGTGCTCCCGGGCGCCGAGGCCGCGCAGGGCTATCGTGCCCGTCTGGCCGGGAACGAGCGCCGCGACCTCCACGCCCGGGTGGACGGCGGCCACCTGCGGGTGCGCGTCCAACACGGTCCGTACCTCGCGGTCCTTCAGGCCGTCCGCGGCCCGAGCGGTCAGCTCCCCGGCCGGACCGCTGGGCCCCGCCCGGTTCTGGAAGCTGTCCAGCGTGGACCAGGCGCCCAGCGCGACCGTGATCAGCAGGACCGGCAGGGCCAGCCGGGCGATGGAGGACAGTGAGCGGGCCCGGCGGCCGAACGCGTTGTGCCAGCCGAGCACCAGCGCGGGCGCGACCCTCAGCCCGAGCGCGCCCCGCGCCACCGCCGGCATCCGGCCCCCCAGGGGAGCGGCGGCCCGCAGCGCCGGTACGGGCGGTACGCGCCCCGCCCGCCACGCGGCGAGCCCGGTGGCCGCACCGATGAAAAGGACGGTGGAGAGGGGCAGGGCGACCAGTACGGCGGTGTGGCCCGGGAGGTCCTGCCACACCCCGACCGCTTCGCCGATCCGACCCGGTGTCCGGGCGCCCAGCGTCTCCACGAGCGCCGTTCCCAGAACGACACCGCACACCGCGAACGCGAGGTGCTGGGCCAGGAAGACGCGTACCACCTGCCCGGGAGTGAAGCCGATGGCCTTCAGGACGGCGATGTCCCGCAGATGGCCGCGCACCCTGGTGCTGATCGCGCCGGTGACCGCCAGCGCGGCCGCCAGCAGGGCGCCCAGCCCGAAGACGCCCAGGAGCAGGCCGAGCAGCCGGCTGTCGCTCTGTGCCTCGGCGCGGGCCTGATGCCAGTTCGACACCTCGGTGACCTCGTCGGCGCCGAGTGAGGTGACCGCCCGCTGTACGGCGAAGTCCGTGTCGGCGGGGTGATCGAGCCGCACGCCGACGACCTGCCCGGTGCGCTCGTCCGGCGCGCCGGTGAGCGCGGGTTCGCCGGGCAGCACCCAGCCGGTGCCGGGCCGGTCTCCCGGCCGGTACGGCGACTCGGCGCTGTCGGCCACGCCGAGGACGGTGAGCCGACGTACGGACGCCCCGTCGGCGCCGGGCACCGACAGGCTGTCCCCGGGTCCCGCCCACAGGGCGCGCGCCAGGCTGCTCTCCAGCACGATGCCGCCGGCCGCGCCCGCGTCGAGCCAGCGCCCGGCCGTGATCAGGGGGCGGCCCGTCTCCGAGCGGTCCGGGGCGGCGCCGCGCAGTTCGACGGCGGCCTCGGCGCCCTGCGACCGTACGGTCGTACGGGCTGTCCGGTACGGACCGGAGAGCGCCTCGACACCGTCGAGCCGGGCCAGTCCCGCCGTTTCGGCGGACGGACTGGTGTGGATCCACACATGCGCGCCGCGGGACTCGTTGAACACCCGCTGCCAGGGGTTGGCGGCGTAACTGAGGAGCGCGCCGGCCAGCAGCAGCGAGACCATGATCCCGGCGGTTGCGAGAACGATGAAGAGCGCCTCGCCGCGGTGCGTGCGCAGATCCGCGTGAGCCCAGCGCAGGGTGGCCCGCACCGCTGTCAGTCCTTCAGCTCGAGGACGC
Source organism: Streptomyces sp. NPDC055287 (assembly GCF_053646035.1). NCBI lineage: Bacteria > Bacillati > Actinomycetota > Actinomycetes > Kitasatosporales > Streptomycetaceae > Streptomyces > Streptomyces sp. NPDC055287. Next base: position 107,653 of record NZ_JBSHNE010000011.1, read on the forward strand.
TCGAAACGCCGCGGCCGGTGGTCCCGGAGCCGAGTGCGGCGTCGTCGGCCACGCGTCCGTCGAAGAAGCTGATGACCCGGTCCGCCGCGCTGGCCAGCCGGTGGTCGTGGGTGACCAGCAGGATGGCCTGGCCGCGCTGGTGGAAGCGGGACAGCAGCCGCATCACCTCGCGCGTGCCCTTGCTGTCCAGACTGCCGGTGGGCTCGTCGGCCAGCAGCAGACCGGGGTGGTTGACCAGGGCGCGCGCCAGGGCCACGCGCTGCTGTTCGCCGCCGGACAGCTCGCCCGGCAGGCTGCGCTCCTTGCCTTCGAGGCCCAGCTCGGTCAGCAGCTTCTCGCGCTCGGTACGGGCCTGACGCGCGTTGCTCCCGGCGAGCAGCGCCGGCAGCTCGATGTTGTCGGCGACCGTCAGGTTCGACACGAGGTTGAAGAACTGGAAGACCACGCCGATACGGCGGCGGCGCAGTACGGCCCAGCGAGCCTCGCTGCAGGAGTCGACGCGCGCGCCGTCCAGCCAGATGCTGCCGCTGTCCGGTCGCTGGAGTCCTCCGAGCAGATGCAGCAGGGTGGACTTCCCCGCGCCCGACGGGCCGGTGACCGCGACGAACTCGCCGGGGCGGATCGTGAGATCGACGCCGCGCACGGCGTGGGCGCCTTCGCCGCGGTAGGTCTTGACGAGTCCTTCGGCGCGCAGCAGGGGAGGCACGACGGGGGGCGTGCCGGAGGGCGTGCCGGAAGCCGCGACGGGAAGTGCTTCGTCGCTCATTCCAGCTCCTCCTGACAGCGTTCCAGCCAGTCGAGGTCGGCCTGCAGGTGCAGCATCGCGCCCTCGATCAGCAACTGGGAGATCCGGTTGTCCCGGTCTTCGGCCGCGGCGAGTTTCGACAGATCCCGCAGGGTGTTGAGGTACTGACGCCGCTGTTTGTTGATCAGAGTGATCTGGTCGGCCATGCCGGACGCCGGTGCGAGGGCGAGCTTCATGAAGAACTCGTCCCGTACGCGCGGCTCGTCGGTCGGGTCCTCGAACCAGACATGCAGAGCTTCCCGCCCGGCATCGGTCAGCCGGTAGATCTTCTTGTTGGGCCGGTTCGACTGGGCGATTTCCTCGCCCTCGATCAGGCCGGACTTCTCGAGCCGGCCGAGAGTCACATAGATCTGGCCGACGTTCGGCTGAGGGTACGCGGCACCCAGCAGTTGCTCAAGCCCCTGCTTCAGCTCGTATCCGTGGGCGGGCCCCCGGGCGAGGAGGGCGAGAAGGGGCAGGCGCACGCGTGCTCTCCTCCTCCCCGTTCCGTACGTCTCGCGTACCTGCTCGTCGTGGGCCGGGCCCGACCGCCGTCGGAGTGTGGCCCGTATCGCCCTGGTGTGATGCGTCGGGCTCTAGTATCGCCCATGCCTAACGGGTATACATGGCCCCTGACGCCACTCGAGGACGAATGACGCCGGTGCACAAGGAGCGAACCTATGCGGTGGATACGAGCCGCCGGTAGGGGTCTTCTGGCCGTCGCCGTGATCACGGCCGGTTACGCGGGTGGCGGCGCGCGCGCCGAAGGGCCGCCGGGAGACCGGGACGGACGCGGGCCCATGACGCTGGCCACGGCCGGCGATCTCACCGGCTACCTCGGTCCGCTGCTGGACGGATGGAACCGTACGCATCCGGACGAAAAGGTCACCCTCGTCGAGTTGCCGGACTCGGCCGACGAGACGCGGGCGCAGATGATCACCGAACTGCGCGCCGGCAGCGGCCGGTTCGACGTGCTCAACATCGACGTCGCCTGGACCTCGGAGTTCGCGGCCGCGGGCTGGATCGCCCCGGTCGAGCGCGACCGTTTCCCGCTCGACACCTTCCTGCCCCCGGTGGTGGACACGGCGACCTTCGACGGGCGGCTGTATGCCGTCCCTTATGTCACGAATGCCGGGCTGCTCTACTACCGCAAGGACCTCCTGCGGCGCGAGGGCGAACGGCCGCCGCGCACCTGGGCGGATCTGGAGCGGCAGGCGCGGGCGATCGCCCCGAAGTACGGAATCGGCGGGTACGCCGGGCAGTTCCTGCCGTACGAGGGGCTTGCCGTCAATGTCACCGAGGCGGTGCATTCGGCAGGCGGATCGTTCCTGCGTGACGAGGGCGAGCGGGTCACCGTGGACTCGGCCGCCGCCCGTGCCGGGCTGGGCTTCCTCGCCCGGGGAGTGCGGGACGGCTGGATTCCGCAGGAGTCGCTGCGCTTCAAGGAGGAGGAGTCGCGGCAGGCCTTCCAGGACGGCCGGCTCCTCTTCCTGCGCAACTGGCCGTACGTCCACTCCGCGGCCGGCGGCAAGGACTCCGACGTCGCCGGGAAGTTCGGCGTGACGCCGCTGCCGGGGCCCGACGGCCCGGGTGCGAGCGTGCTGGGCGGCTCCAATCTCGCGGTCAACGCCCACTCCCGGCACCAGGAGTCGGCCGCCGCGCTCATGGCGTACCTGACCAGCGAACCCGTGCAGCGCAAGGTGCTCACCGAGGGCTCGCTGCCGCCGGTACGGGCCGCCCTGTACGCCGATCCGCAGCTCGTCCGCGCGTACCCGTACCTGCCGACGCTGCGCCGGAGCGTGCTCGCGGCCGAACCCCGGCCCAAGAGCCCGCGCTACGACCAGGTGAGCCTGGCGGTGCAGGCGGTGGCGTACGACGCCTTGGCGCTGCGCCAGACCCCGGAGCAGGCCGTGGACCGGCTGGCGCGGGAGCTGCGGGCCGTGGCCCGCCGAGGCTGAGAGCCCTTCCACCACTCATCTAGTTACATGTTAGGTATCTGAGCCGTCTCGATTTCTTGGACATAAACGTACAACTCCGGGCAGCTTTCTGTCTCATCGTTGACACTCTCTCGTCACACCTACTTAACATGCATCCATAACGGGAGGCCGCTCTGGGCGCTCCCGCACGCACAAGTAGGAACAGGTCAACGGGTGATGCTCACTGCCCCGGCCGACAACGGCCTCCCCCTTCGCATCGCGCACCACTGGTGGCGGGATGCGGTGATCTACCAGGTGTATGTCCGCAGCTTCCTGGACAGCACCGGCGACGGCATCGGTGACCTGGCCGGCGTACGGGCGGGGCTGCCGTACCTCAAGAAGCTCGGCGTCGACGGCATCTGGCTGAGCCCGTTCTACCCCTCGCCGCAGCACGACCACGGCTACGACGTCGCCGACTACTGCGACGTCGACCCGGTCTTCGGAGACCTCGCCGAGTTCGACCTGCTGGTGACCGCCGCCCGGCGGCTCGGCGTCAAGGTCCTGCTGGACATCGTCCCCAACCACTGCTCCAGCGAGCACGTCTGGTTCCGCGAGGCACTGGCCGCCGCCCCCGGCAGCGCGGCCCGCGCCCGCTTCCACTTCGCCGACGGCAGGGGAGCGGACGGCGACGAGCCGCCCAACAACTGGCGCGCGATGTTCGGGGGCCCCGCCTGGTCGCGGATCACGGAGGAGGACGGCACGCCCGGCCAGTGGTACCTCCACATGTTCACCCCCGAGCAGCCCGACCTGAACTGGCGCAACCCCGAGGTCGGCGCCCACTTCGAGCACGTACTGCGCTTCTGGCTGGACCGGGGTGTCGACGGCTTCCGCATCGACGTGGCGGCGGGGCTCTTCAAGCACCCCGACCTCCCCGACTCCCCGGACCCCGAGGCCGACGAGCGGACCCGTGACTCCGTCAACCCGCTCGCGTGGAACCAGCCCGAGGTGCACGACGTGTGGCGCCACTGGCGCGGGCTCTGCGAGGAGTACGCGGCGAAGGACGGCAGGGACCGGCTGCTGGTGGGCGAGGTCTCCGTGCCCACGCCGCGCGAACACGCGCTGTACGTACGCCCCGACGAGCTGCACCAGGCGTTCTTCTTCGACCTGCTCGGCGCCCCCTGGGACGCCGACGCGTTCCAGAAGATCATCTCCGGCGCGATGCAGGACATCGCCGGCACCGGTTCCACCGTCACCTGGGTCCTCAACAACCACGACCAGGTACGCACCGTCACCCGCTACGGCGAGTCCGCCGCCGATGGCAGCGGCCTCGGCTCGGCGCGCGCCCGGGCCGCCGCGCTGTTGATGATGGCGCTGCCCGGATCGGCGTACATCTACCAGGGCGAGGAGCTGGGGCTGCCCGAGGTCGTGGACCTGCCCGACGATGTCCTCACCGACCCCATATTCCGCCGTACGGGCAGCCGCAAGCGCATCCGTGACGGATGCCGGGTCCCGCTCCCGTGGTCCGGGCACGCCTCCCCGTTCGGCTTCACCTCGGGCGCGGAGGGAGCCAGGCCCTGGCTGCCGCAGCCGGAGTGGTTCGCCGAGCACGCCACGGACCGGGCGCTGGCCGACACCCGGTCGTTCTGGCACCTCTACCGCGACGGACTGCAACTGCGGCGCGGGCTGCCGCAGTTGGGCGAGGGCGGCCTGCGCTGGCTGGAGAGCCCGCCCCAGGTGCTCGCCTTCGTCAGGGGCGACGGCCTGGTGTGCGCGGTCAACTTCGGCACCGGCCCCGTACCCGCCCCGGTCGCCGGCACCCCGCTCCTGGCCAGCGGCCCCTGCGTCAACGGGGTCCTGCCCGGCTCCACCGCCGCCTGGTGGATCAGCGACAGCACCACCCTGTGACCCCTCCCTTTCCACCCCTTTGGAAGGAACAGCCATGATGAGACTGAAGCGACGGACTGTGGCAGCCTGCTCCTCGGCGCTCGCCCTCGCCCTCGGCGCCACCGCGTGCGGTGGCGGTGATGTCGCCCCCGCCGGCAGCGGCGGCCAGAACCTCGACGGCAGCAAGGTGGCCGTCGCCGGTGTCTGGTCCGGCACGGAACAGAAGAACTTCCGCAAGGTGCTCGACGCCTTCTCCGAGAAGACCGGCGCCAAGGTCGAGTTCATCTCCACCGGCGACAACGTCTCCACCGTCGTCGGCAGCAAGATCGAGGGCGGCAACGCCCCCGACGTGGTGATGGTGCCTCAGGTCGGCGTACTGAAGCAGTTCGCCCGGAAGGGATGGCTCCAGCCGCTCGGCAAGAAGACCGAGCAGACGGTCACCGGAAACTTCGCCCCGGTCTGGAAGAACTACGGCACCGTCGACGGCCAGTTCTACGGCCTCTACTTCAAGGCCGCCCACAAGTCGACGGTCTGGTACAGCCCGGACGCTCTCGACCAGGCCGGCGTCAAGCCGCCGAAGACGTACGCCGAGCTGCTGAAGAGCTCCGCGACCGTCGCCGACTCCGGACTGCCGGCCTTCGCGGTCGCCGGAGAGGACGGCTGGACGCTCACCGACTGGTTCGAGAACATCTACCTCTCCCAGGCGGGACCCGAGAAGTACGACCGGCTCGCCTCCCACAAGCTGCCATGGACCGACGCGAGCGTCGTCAAGGCGCTCACCACCCTGGGCGAGCTGTTCTCCGGCAAGGACCTCGTCGCGGGCGGCCGGCCGGGCGCGCTGAGCACCGACTTCCCCAGCTCCGTCGGGCAGGTCTTCGGCGCCGACCCCGAGGCCGCGATGGTCTTCGAGGGCGACTTCGTCGGCTCCATAGCCAAGGAGGAGCACGGCCGGAAGGTCGGCGAGGACGCGACCTTCTTCCCCTTCCCGGCCGTGGACGGCGGCAAGGCGCCGGTGGTCAGCGGCGGAGACGCGGCGGTGGTCCTGAAGGACGGCCGCAACCGCAAGGCCGCCATGGCCCTCATGGACTACCTCGCCACCCCCGAGGCCGCCGAAGTCTGGGCAGCCGAGGGCGGTTTCCTCTCGCCCAACAAGAAGGTGGACCCCTCCGCGTACGGCGACGACACCGCGCGCAGCATCGCGAAGTCGCTCGTCGACGCCGGTGACACTGTCCGCTTCGACATGTCCGACCAGGCCCCCGCGGCCTTCGGCGGCACCAAGGGCATGGGCGAGTGGAAGATCCTCCAGGACTTCCTGCGCGACCCCTCCGACCCGAAGGGCACCGCGGCCGCGCTCGAAGCCGCGGCGGCCAAGGCCTTCAAGAACTGAGGGCGACAGCCATGACCGCCCTCACCAGCCCCTCGCCGGCCACCGCCCGCCCGTCACCAGCCGGTCCGCCGCCCGCCGGTCCCCGGCGCAGCGCCACCAGGCGCCGGTGGTTCGTCGCCGCGGTGTTCGCCCTCCCCGCCCTGCTGCTGCTCGGCGTACTGGTCGTCTACCCGATGCTGTTCTCCGTAGGACGCAGCTTCTTCGACGCCACGGGCACCCGCTTCGTCGGCGGCGACAACTACACCGAGATGTTCCGCGACCCGGCCACGCTCAAGGCCATCCGCAACAGCACCCTGTGGGTGGTCATCGCGCCCACGCTGCTGACCGGACTCGGGCTGATCCTCGCCGTACTCACCGAGAAGGTCCGCTGGGCCACCGCCTTCAAGCTGCTGCTCTTCCTGCCCATGGCGGTCTCCTTTCTCGCCGCGGGCATCATCTTCCGGCTCGCGTACGAGGAGGACCCCGACCGGGGTGTGCTCAACGCGGTGGCGGTGGGCGTACACGACACGTTCCAGGACGCCTCCTCCTACCCCACTGCCCGCGCACGCGACGGCCAGGGGCTCGCGAAGGCAGGTGACGGTTCCTTCCGTACGACCGACGAGACGCGTCCGGGGGACACCGTCACCCTCGGACTGGTCGGCGTACGACCGGACGAGCTGCCCGCTGGGGCCGTACCCGCCGGGCGCGCGGCGACGGCCGAAGCTGCGCCGGACGAGGTGCGTGGTGTCGTCTACCTCGACTTCACCCCCGGCGGGGGCGGCGAGCAGGGGAAGGTCGACCCGAAGGAGCGCGGACTGCCGCGGATGACGGTCGAGGCGGTGCAGGGCGACAAGGTGGCCGCGCGGGCCACGACCGCGTCGGACGGCTCGTTCCGCTTCCCGGACCTGGCAGCGGGTTCGTACGAAGTACGGCTGCCCGCACAGAACTTCGCTCCGCCGTACGAGGGCATCTCCTGGCTGGGCCCCGCCCTGGTGACGCCGGCCATCATCGGCGCGTACCTCTGGATCTGGACCGGCTTCGCGATGGTGCTCATCGGCGCCGGGCTCTCCGCCCTGCCCCGGGAGACCCTGGAGGCGGCCCGGATGGACGGCGCGAACGAGTGGCAGATCTTCCGCAGGATCACCGTGCCGCTGCTCGCCCCGGTGCTGACCGTGGTCTTCGTGACCCTCGTGATCAACGTGATGAAGGTCTTCGACCTCGTCTACATCATCGCGCCGGGACCGGTGCAGGAGGAGGCCACCGTACTGGCCACCCAGATGTGGCTGGTGTCCTTCGGCGGCGGCCAGGACCAGGGGCTCGGCAGCGCGCTCGGTGTGCTCCTGCTGGCGCTCGTCGTGCCCGCCATGCTCTTCAACGTCCGCCGCTTCCGCAGGAGTCAGTCATGAGTGTCGTCACTGACAAGCGCCAGGCCTGGCCCGCGCGGCTGACCCGCAGACTCAGCAGCGGAGTCGTCCAGGCGGTGCTGGTCGTCGTGGGGCTGATCTGGATCACACCGCTGGCCGGGCTCTTCCTGTCCTCGCTGCGCTCCGAGCGGGACAACGCGGGCAGCGGCTGGTGGACCGCGCTGACCGGCCCGGGACAGCTCTCGTTCGACAACTACAGCACGCTGCTGGCCGATACGGGCATCACGCAGGCGTTCTGGAACACCGTGCTGATCTCGGTGCCCGCCACCACGCTGGTCGTCGTACTCTCCGCGCTGGCCGCGTACGCCTTCGCCTGGCTGGAGTTCCCCGGCCGTGACGCGCTCTTCCTGGTGGTCGTGGCGCTGCTCGTGGTGCCGGTCCAGGTCGGTCTGCTGCCGGTCGCCAAGCTGTTCGGACAGCTCGGGCTCTTCGGGACCATCCCTGGCGTCGTGCTGTTCCACGTCGCGTACGGGCTGCCGTTCGCCATCTTCCTGCTGCGCAACTACTTCGCGGAGATCCCGCGCGAGATGCTGGAGGCGGCGCGGATGGACGGCGGGAGCGAGTGGCGGATCTTCGCGCAGCTGGTGCTGCCCGTGGGGCGTCCCGCCCTCGCCAGCCTGGCCATCTTCCAGTTCCTGTGGGTCTGGAACGACATGCTGGTCGCCCTGCTCTTCGCGGACAGCGCCTCGCAGCCGCTCACGGTGGCACTCCAGTCCCAGATACGGCAGTTCGGCAGCAACATCGATGTGCTGGCGCCCGGCGCGTTCCTCTCCCTGGTCGTGCCGGTGGCCGTCTTCTTCGCCTTCCAGCGCCATTTCGTCCAGGGCGTCATGGCGGGCTCCGTCAAGTAACCGCGCGACATGACGAAGGCCCGGCCGCCGTGAGGCGGTCCGGGCCTTCGTCATGGGCAGTGACTCCCCGTCAGGGCGAAGCCGGAGGGTACAGCGCGCGCGGAAGCCGGGAGGCCGCCGCGTCGTCCAGCAGCCACAGCGTGCGGCGGCGGCCGTACGCTCCGGCGGCGGGAGCCTGGATCTCCCCGGCGCCCGACAGGGCCATGGCCGCGGCGTTCGCCTTGTCCTCGCCGGCCGCCAGGAGCCACACCTCACGCGCCGCACGGATCGCGGGCAGCGTGAGGGTGATGCGGGTGGGCGGGGGCTTGGGCGCGCCGTGGACGCCCACCACCGTGCGCTCCGTCTCGCGAACGGCCGGCAGCTCCGGGAACAGTGAAGCGACATGGGTGTCAGGACCCACGCCGAGCATCAGCACATCGAACGTCGGCACCGGGCCGTGGTCCTCGGACCCTGCCGCCGAGGCCAGTTCCTCGGCGTACCCGGCCGCTGCCGCGTCCGCGTCGTCGCCGAACTTCCCGTCCGAAGCCGGCATCGCGTGCACCCGGGCCGGGTCCAGCGGCACCGCGTCGAGCAGCGCCTCGCGCGCCTGGGTGTAGTTGCGCTCGGGGTCCCCCTCGGGGAGGAAGCGCTCGTCGCCCCACCACAGGTCCAGATGTGCCCAGTCGACCGCGTCCCGCGCGGGGGACGAGGCCAGCGCGGCCAGCAGGCCGTTGCCGTTGCGGCCGCCCGTCAGGACGACGGAGGCCGAGCCGCGGGTGGCCTGCGCGTCCACGAGCTTGGTGATCAGCCGGGCCGCCGCGGCCTGAGCCATCAGTTCCTTGTCGTGGTGGACGACAAGCTGAGGTGCTCTCACTTCGACGCCGCCTTCTTCGAAGCCGGGCCGGAAGCCGCCTTCTTCGCCGGAGCGGCCGCAGGCTTGTCCGTCTCCGGCTGCGCCTTGTCCTTCCCGCCCTGCTCCCCGAGCCGCTCGACACCGAATTTCAGCGCCGAGGCGTACGTGTCGTCCGGGTCCAGCCTGCGCAGTTCCTCGGCGATCAGCTCGGCGGTCTCCCGCCGCTTGAGCGCCACCGCGCGGTCCGGCTGCCCCTCGATGGACAGCGACGCCAGGGAACCGTCCGACCGGCCCAGCCTGATCGGCCCGCAGTTGGTCTCCATCTGCACGCCCGTGAGGCCCGGACCGGACGACACGGCACGCTTCACCGGTACGCCCAGCCGGTCGGCGAGCCACATCCCGAGCAGTTCGACGCTCGGGTTGAACTCCTCGCCCTCCACCTCGACCGAGGTGACCTCGCACTCCACCTGGTCCAGCGCGGCCGCGAGCATCGAGCGCCACGGCGTGATGCGCGTCCAGGCCAGATCGGTGTCGCCCGGCGTGTACGCCTCGGCGCGCGACGTCAGCTCCTGCACCGGGTGCTCGGCGGCGTACGTGTCCGTGACACGGCGCTGCGCCAGCGCGCCGAGCGGGTCGTTCGCCGGGTCGAGCGGCGCGTGGACCGCCCACCACACCACCACGGGAGCGTCGGGCAGCAGCAGCGGCAGCACCACCGACTGGGCGTGGTTGATGACCTCGCCGTACAGCCGCAGTACTACCGTTTCGCCCGTTCCCGCGTCCGCTCCGACGCGCACCTCCGCGTCGAGGCGTGCCTTGGAACGGTCGCGCGGCGAACGCGAGACCCGCTTGATGACGACCAGGGTGCGCGAAGGGTGCTCGCGGGAGGCCTCGTTGGCCGCCCTGAGCGCGTCGTACGCGTTCTCCTCGTCGGTGACGATGACCAGCGTCAGGACCATGCCCACGGCCGGGGTGCCGATGGCGCGGCGGCCCTGGACCAGAGCCTTGTTGATCTTGCTGGACGTGGTGTCCGTCAGGTCGATTTTCATGGCCGACGCCAGCTCCGTCCGTCTCGTGCGAGCATTTCGTCCGCCTCGACCGGGCCCCAGGTACCGGCCTGGTACTGCGCGGGCTTGCCGTGGCTGTCCCAGTACTCCTCGATCGGGTCGAGGATGCGCCAGGACTGTTCGACCTCTTCGAGACGCGGGAAGAGGTTGGCGTCGCCGAGCAGAACGTCCAGGATCAGACGCTCGTACGCCTCGGGGCTGGACTCGGTGAAGGACTCGCCGTACGCGAAGTCCATCGACACGTCCCGCACCTCCATCGAGGTGCCCGGCACCTTGGAGCCGAAGCGGACCGTGACACCCTCGTCCGGCTGGACGCGGATGACCAGGGCGTTCTGCCCCAGCTCTTCCGTGGCCGTGTGGTCGAAGGGGGAGTGCGGGGCGCGCTGGAAGACGACCGCGATCTCGGTGACGCGGCGGCCCAGGCGCTTGCCGGTACGGAGATAGAAGGGGACGCCCGCCCAGCGGCGGTTGTCGATCTCCAGCTTGACCGCGGCGTAGGTGTCGGTCTTCGACTTGGGGTCGATCCCGTCTTCCTGGAGGTAGCCGACGGCCTTCTGGCCGCCCTGCCAGCCCGCCGCGTACTGCCCGCGGACGGTCTCCAGGCCCAGGTCCTTCGGAAGTCTGACGGCGCCCAGCACCTTGGTCTTCTCGGCGACCAGCGCGTCCGCCTCGAAGGAGGCGGGCTCCTCCATGGCGGTCAGCGCGAGCAGCTGGAGAAGGTGGTTCTGGATGACGTCGCGGGCGGCGCCGATGCCGTCGTAGTAGCCGGCGCGGCCGCCGATGCCGATGTCCTCGGCCATCGTGATCTGCACATGGTCGACGTACGACCGGTTCCAGAGCGGCTCGAACATCTGGTTGGCGAAGCGCAGCGCCATGATGTTCTGGACCGTCTCCTTCCCCAGATAGTGGTCGATCCGGAAAACCTCGTTGGCCGGGAAGACCTCGTGGACGATCCGGTTGAGCTCCTGCGCGGAGGCCAGGTCGTGCCCGAAGGGCTTCTCGATGACGGCGCGCCGCCACGAGCCTTCCTTCTGGTCGGCCAGCCCGTGCTTCTTGAGCTGCTGGACGACCTGGGGGAAGAACTTCGGGGGCACGGACAGGTAGAAGGCGAAGTTGCCGCCGGTGCCCTGCGCCTTGTCGAGCTCCGCGATCGTCGACTTCAGTGTCTCGAACGCGTTGTCGTCGTCGAAGTCGCCCTGGACGAAACGCATGCCCTGGATGAGCTGCTGCCAGACCTCCTCGCGGAAGGGCGTGCGGGCGTGCTCCTTGACGGCGTCGTGGACGACCTGGGCGAAGTCCTCGTTCTCCCAGTCGCGTCGGGCGAAGCCGATGAGCGAGAAGCCCGGCGGCAGCAGGCCGCGATTGGCCAGGTCGTAGACGGCAGGCATCAACTTTTTACGTGACAAATCGCCCGTGACGCCAAAGATGACCAGGCCCGACGGCCCCGCGATACGCGGGAGCCGTCGGTCCTGAGCGTCACGCAGCGGATTGCTGCTGGACAATTTTTAGGCCTCCGAAGGGGCGAGGCGCTTGAGCTCCGCCTCGGTCGACTTGAGCAGGTCGTTCCAGGACGCCTCGAACTTGTCGACGCCCTCGTCCTCGAGCAGCTGCACCACGTCGTCGTACGAGATCCCGAGCTTCTCGACGGCGTCGAGCTCGGCGCGCGCCTGCTCGTACGTACCGGCGATCGTGTTGCCCGTGATCTGTCCGTGGTCGGCGGTCGCCTCCAGCGTGGCCTCGGGCATGGTGTTCACCGTGCCGGGGGCGACGAGGTCGTCGACGTACAGGGTGTCCTTGTACGACGGGTCCTTGACGCCGGTCGAGGCCCACAGCGGACGCTGCTTGTTGGCGTTGGCCTTGTCCAGGGCGGCCCAGCGGTCCGAGGAGAAGACCTCTTCGTACGCCTGGTACGCCAGCCGGGCGTTGGCCAGCGCGGCCTTGCCCTTGAGGGCCTTGGCCTCGTCCGTGCCGATGACGTCGAGACGCTTGTCGATCTCGCTGTCCACGCGGGACACGAAGAACGACGCCACCGAGTGGATCTTGGAAAGGTCCAGGCCCGCGGCCTTCGCCTTCTCCAGACCGGCCAGGTAGGCGTCCATGACCTCGCGGTAGCGCTCCAGCGAGAAGATCAGCGTCACGTTGACGCTGATGCCGAGACCGATGGTCTCGGTGATCGCCGGGAGACCCGCCCTGGTGGCCGGGATCTTGATCAGGGTGTTCGGACGGTCCACCAGCCAGGCGAGCTGGCGGGCCTCGGCCGTCGTCGCCCTGGTGTTGTGCGCCAGGCGGGGGTCGACCTCGATCGACACCCGGCCGTCCTGGCCGCCGGTCGCGTCGAAGACCGGCCGCAGGATGTCGGCGGCGTCCCTCACGTCAGCCGTCGTGATCATGCGGATGGCTTCTTCGACGGTGACCTCGCGGGCGGCGAGGTCGCCGAGCTGCTGGTCGTATCCGTGGCCCTCCGAGATCGCCTTCTGGAAGATCGAAGGGTTGGTCGTGACGCCCACGACGTGCTGCTGGTCGATCAGCTCGGCGAGGTTGCCGGAGGTGATCCGCTGGCGCGAAAGGTCGTCAAGCCAGATCGCGACGCCTTCGTCGGAGAGGCGCTTGAGTGCGTCTGTCATGAGAGTTGCATCTCCTACTTGTCGTATATACCGGCGTCAGCGCGCTGCGGCGGCCAGGGATTCCCGGGCCGCTGCGGTGACCGCGTCCGCGGTGAAACCGAACTCCCGGAAGAGCACCTTGGCGTCCGCGGAAGCGCCGAAGTGCTCCAGCGAGACGATGCGGCCGGCCTCACCGACGTACCGGTACCAGGTCAGGGCAATGCCCGCCTCGACCGCGACACGGGCCTTGACGGACGGCGGCAGCACGCTGTCGCGGTACCCCTGGTCCTGCTCCTCGAACCACTCGATCGAGGGCATGGACACCACGCGGGTCGGAATACCGGCCGCCTGGAGCTGCTCGCGCGCCTCGACGGCGAGCTGGACCTCGGAGCCGGTGCCGATCAGCACGACCTGCGGCTGACCGCCCTCGGCCTCGGCGAGCACGTAACCGCCACGCGCGGCGTCCTCGTTGGCCTCGTACGTCGGCACACCCTGGCGGGTCAGCGCCAGGCCGTGCGGAGCGTCGTGGCGGCGGAGGATCTCGCGCCAGGCGATCGCCGTCTCGTTGGCGTCGGCCGGGCGGACCATGTTCAGGCCGGGGATGGCGCGCAGCGCGGCCATGTGCTCGACCGGCTGGTGCGTCGGGCCGTCCTCGCCCAGACCGATGGAGTCGTGCGTCCAGACGTACGTCACGGGCAGCTTCATCAGCGCGGCGAGGCGGACGGCGGGGCGCATGTAGTCGGAGAACACCAGGAAGGTGCCGCCGTAGATGCGCGTGTTGCCGTGCAGCGCGATGCCGTTCATCGTCGAGCCCATGGCGTGCTCGCGGATGCCGAAGTGGACCGTACGGCCGTACGGGTCGGCCTCGGGCAGCGGGTTGCCGACGGGCAGGAACGACGACGTCTTGTCGATCGTCGTGTTGTTCGAGCCGGCGAGGTCGGCGGAGCCGCCCCACAGCTCGGGGATGACCGCGCCGAGCGCCTGGAGGACCTTGCCGGAAGCGGCACGGGTCGCGACGGCCTTGCCCGGCTCGAAGACGGGAAGCGACTTCTCCCAGCCCTCGGGCAGCTCGCCCGCGGCGATGCGGTCGAACGTGGCGGCGCGCTCGCTGTTGGCGTTGCGCCACTCCTGGAACTGCTTGTCCCAGGCGGCGTGCGCCTCACGCCCGCGCTCGCCCGCCTTGCGGACGTGCGTGAAGACGTCGTCGTCGACCTGGAAGTGCTGCTCGGGGTCGAAGCCCAGCACGCTCTTGGTGGCCGCGATCTCCACCTCGCCCAGCGCCGAGCCGTGCGAGGCCTCGGTGCCCTGGGCGTTCGGGGCGGGCCAGGCGATGATCGTGCGCGCCGCGATGATCGACGGGCGCTCGGTCTCGTCCTGCGCCGCCTTCAGTGCCGCGTACAGCGCCTTGACGTCGAAGTCGCCGTTGGCGTTCTGCTCGACGCGCTGCACGTGCCAGCCGTACGCCTCGTACCGCTTCAGCACGTCCTCGGAGAAGGCGGTCTCGGTGTCGCCCTCGATCGAGATGTGGTTGTCGTCGTACAGAGCGACGATGCTGCCGAGCTTCTGGTGGCCCGCGAGCGAGGACGCCTCGGCCGAGATGCCCTCCTCCAGGTCGCCGTCGGAGACGATGGCCCAGATGGTGTGGTCGAACGGGGAGGCGCCCTCGGCGGCCTCCGGGTCGAACAGACCGCGCTCGTAGCGGGCGGCCATCGCCATGCCCACGGCGTTGGCGATGCCCTGGCCCAGCGGGCCCGTCGTCGTCTCCACGCCGGTCGTGTGGCCGTGCTCGGGGTGACCCGGCGTCAGGCTGCCCCAGGTCCGGAACGCCTTCAGGTCGTCCAGCTCGAGGCCGTAGCCGGCCATGTAGAGCTGGATGTAGAGCGTCAGGCTGGAGTGACCGGGAGAGAGGACGAAACGGTCGCGGCCGGTCCAGTTCGCGTCACTGGGGTCGTGACGCATCAGCTTCTGGAACAGCACATACGCGGCCGGGGCGAGGCTCATGGCCGTACCAGGGTGGCCGTTGCCGACCTTCTGTACGGAATCCATGGCCAGGACGCGGACGGTATCGACAGCCCGCTGGTCCAATTCGGTCCACTCGAGATCTGTGGTGGTCGGCTTGGTGCTCACCCTGAGTCAGGGCTCCTCTCCACATGTCGAATCCCGGCGACTGGTAGCGCACCGGGCGTAGTCGAGCCTACCCCCGCGAGAACACCCGTCTTTTCGAGTCCAGAGCGTGGACGGCCTTGGACAAAAGCCGACACAGCCCAGCGTGCGGGCGGGTGCGGGAGTTCGCCTCCTGGCGTTCACCTTCCTAGGTACGGACCCCGTCGCGGCGGTGCTCAACACGACCCCACCCCGGCGGAGATCGACGTCTGGGCAACGTCTAGAGTGGCGTGGTACGCGCAAGTCTTTACCGGGCCTTCACGCCCGGAGCTTGCTGGAATTTCTCTGTCAGGGGTGTGCGTGACGGCCGTCGAGTCCCGACCCGCAGGGGTCGCCTTGACTCCCAGCCCGGGGGGCCATCGGCCGTTCGGAGCCCGGGTCAAAGCGTTCGTGGCACTGACCAAGCCTCGGATCATCGAACTGCTGCTGATCACCACCGTCCCGGTGATGTTCCTGGCGGAGCAGGGTGTGCCCGACCTGTGGCTGGTCCTGGTGACCTGCCTCGGCGGCTACCTGTCGGCCGGCGGCGCCAACGCGCTGAACATGTACATCGACCGTGACATCGACGCGCTGATGGACCGCACGTCGCAGCGGCCGCTCGTGACCGGCATGGTCAGCCCCGCCGAATGCCTGGTCTTCGGCATCAGCCTGGCCGTGATCTCCACGCTCTGGTTCGGACTCCTGGTCAACTGGCTGTCCGCCGCGCTGGCACTCGGAGCGCTCCTCTTCTACGTCGTCGTCTACACGATGATCCTCAAGCGGCGCACCGCGCAGAACATCGTCTGGGGCGGCATCGCGGGCTGTCTGCCGGTCCTCATCGGCTGGTCGGCCGTCACGAACTCGATGTCCTGGGCCGCCGTCATCCTCTTCATGGTCATCTTCTTCTGGACGCCGCCGCACTACTGGCCGCTGTCGATGAAGGTGAAGGAGGACTACGCCCGCGTGGGCGTCCCGATGCTTCCCGTCATCGCGACGAACACGGTCGTGGCCCGCCAGATCGTCGCCTACAGCTGGGTGATGGTCGCGGTCTCGCTGCTGCTGACCCCGCTGGGCTACACCGGCTGGTTCTACACCACGGTCGCCCTCGTGGCCGGCGGCTGGTGGCTCAAGGAGGCGCACGGGCTCCAGTCCCGCGCGAAGGCCGGTGTCACCGGCGCCAAGCTGAAGGAGATGCGACTGTTCCACTGGTCCATCACCTATGTCTCGCTCCTCTTCGTCGCGGTCGCGGTGGACCCCTTCCTGCGCTAGTGACCCGCGCCGCGCGGACTGCTGTAGACCCCCGATCTACCCGTCGGTAGCATCGGGGTATGGCAGACACGAAGCAGGCAGAGCGCAAGGTGGCGAAGCTCGCCAAGGAGATCACCGCCTTCGCCAAGCAGCACGGCGGCGCCGAGGGACAGCTCGCGTACCTGGGCCAGATGGGCACCCGCATCGTCCTCGTCGGCGAGGACGGCGGCTGGGGCGATCTCGTGGCCCCGACGCACGCCGTCGCGCAGAGCGCGGCCGAGAAGGCCGGGATCACCCTCCACGAGTCCTTCGACGGCGACTTCGCGGCCAAGGTGCGCACGGGACCGTACGAGTGGAGCCGGATGGCCGGTATCCAGGTCGGCGGCCCCTCCAACGGCCCGGCCGACACACCGGCGCCGAGCGCTCAGCCGCCCGCCTAGCAACACCTGACGCGGGGGTCACCCGTTAGAGCCTGTGGAAGTACGTCCACCACAGGAGCCCCGGATGATCGAAACGCCTTCCCTGGTGGACCAGTACTGCCACGGAGTGCTCCGTACGGAGCTGGGCCTCGGCACCTTCGAGACCTACCTCGGCAGGACCCCCGCGCCACCCGCGCCCGGCACCACGTTCTTCGACACCCAGACCGGCTTCGCCGTACGCCGCTGGTGTCCGCCGCTGCTCGGCCTCGAACCGCACTGCCCGCCCGCGCGCTACCTCGCGCGCCGCAGGGAACTGGGCGTACTGGAGACCGGCAGACGACTGCTCAGAGGCAGCGGGATCTCCACCTACCTGGTGGACACCGGGCTGCCTGGCGATCTCACCGGACCCGTGGAGATCGCCGCGGCCGGCGCGGCCCAGGCCCGCGAGATCGTGCGACTGGAACTCCTCGCCGAGCAGGTCGCAGACACCTCGGGCACCGTCGACAGTTTTCTCGCCAATCTCGCCGAAGCCGTGCACAGCGCGGCGGGATCCGCCGTGGCCTTCACCTCAGTGGCAGGAGTACGGCACGGCCTCGCCCTCGCGCCGCACCCGCCGGGCCCCGGCGAGGTGCGCGGGGCGGTGGGGCGTTGGCTGGGCGGACGCCGGGCCGGCGGCACCCTCACCGATCCGGTGGTGCTGCGCCACCTGCTGTGGATCGCCGTCGCCTCCGGGCTGCCGCTGCAGCTCCAGGCCGGGACGGCGGGCCCCGGTCTGCGCATCGACCGTACCGACCCGGTGCTGCTCACCGACTTCGCCGCCGCGACCGCGGGCCTCGGCACCGATCTGGTGCTGCTGCACGGCTATCCGTACCACCGTCACGCCGCCCATCTGGCGAGCGTCTTCCCGCATGTGTACGCCGACCTCGGCCCCGCGCTCGCGCACACCGGGGCGCGGGCGGCGGCCGTACTCGCGGAGATCCTTGAGCTCGCGCCCTTCGGCAAGCTGCTCTTCTCCAGCGGCGCGCGCGGACTGCCGGAGTTGCATGTCGTCGGCGCGCGGCTGTTCCGCGAGGCGCTGGGCAGGGTGCTCGGCGGGTGGGTCGGCGACGGCGCGTGGTCGCGGGTGGACGCCGAACGCGTCGCCGGGATGATCGCGGCGGGCAATGCCCGCCGCGTCTACGGACTGACCTGACCGACTGAGCGCCTGACCGGCTCGCGGTCGCTCAGACGGTGGCGGAGACCGCCGAGCCGGGCCGTACGGGCACGGAAGCGGCGGCTTCGAGCGGGCGCTCGCGCAGGCTCAGGGCCAGACGCAGCACCGCGATCCACATCAGGGACGAGCCGAGCATGTGGGCGCCGACCAGGATCTCGGGGACCCCGGTGAAGAACTGGACGTAACCGATGCCGCCCTGTGCGAGCAGGACGATCAGCAGATCGCGGGCGCGGGCCCGGGTGTCGTCCGGGGCGTCCACCACGCGCAGGACCAGCCACATGGCGATGGCCAGCGCGCAGACGACCCAGGCGGCCGCGGCGTGAAGGTGAGCCGTGTCGGCCCAGTCCCAGGGCATGCGCGGTACGTCGCTGCTGTCACCCGCGTGCTTGCCGGAGCCGGTCACCGCCGTGCCCAGGGCGATCAGCAGCCCCGAGGTGATGACGACAGCCCAGGACAGCTTGCGGACGGGACGCGGGACGCGCGGGCGGGGTGCGGTGTCGCCCTCGCGCGTGCGCTGCCAGGTGATCAGGGCGACCGTGAGCAGGGCGTTGGCGAGGAGGAAGTGGCCCGCGACGGTCCAGGGGTTGAGGCCTGCCCAGACCGTGATGCCGCCGAGGACGGCGTTGCCCATCACGAGCCAGAACTGGGCCCAGGCGAGGCGGGTGAGACCGCGCCGCCACGGCTTCGTGGACCGCGCCGCGACGATCGCCCAGCCGACCGCGGCCGACAGGACGTACGTCAGCATGCGGTTGCCGAACTCGATCGCGCCGTGGATGCCCTGTTCGGGCGTCGCGAAGAGGCTGTCGTCGGTGCACTTGGGCCAGGTGTCGCAGCCGAGGCCGGAGCCGGTCAGCCGGACCGCGCCGCCGGTGACGATGATGAAGACGGTCATCACGACGGCGGAGAGCGCGGCGCGCCGGAGCGTACGGGGGGTGGGCGTCCAGCGCCGCGCGATGAGGGCGAGGGGGGTCAACACGGGAACCATCGTAGGACGGGGCTTGTGCAGGAATTCACGAGGGGGGTCCCGAAACGGGCGTTCCTTACTCCCAGCGGAAGAAACGGGCAGCCGCGCCCAGACCCAGTACCGCCCACGCGGCCAGGATCCCGACGTTGCCCCACGGGATGGCCGCGCCGTGCTGGAGTACGTCGCGCAGGCCGTCCGAGAGGGCCGAGATCGGCAGCAGACCGAGGACCGACTGCACCGCGTCCGGGAACTTGTCGAGCGGCACGATCACGCCGCCGCCCACGAGGAGCAGCAGGAAGACCAGGTTGGCGGCGGCCAGCGTCGCCTCGGCCCTGAGCGTGCCGGCCATCAGCAGGCCGAGGCCGGAGAAGGCCGCCGTACCGAGGACGAGGAGGAGAGCCACGGCGAACGGGCTGCCGTGCGGGGACCAGCCGAGGCCGAACGCGATCACCGTCAGCAGCACGACCTGGAGCACCTCGGTGACCAGCACCGCAAGCGTCTTCGCCGTCATCAGCGCCCAGCGGGGCAGCGGAGAGGTGCCGAGCAGCTTCAGTACGCCGTACCGGCGCTCGAAGCCGGTCGCGATGGCCTGCCCGGTGAAAGCCGTGGACATGACGGCCAGCGCGAGGATGCCGGGCGCAAGGAAGTCCACCGACCTGCCCTCGCCCCCCGCGGTCTCCACAGGCACAGCGACGATGTCGACCGCCGAGAACAGCACCAGCAGCAGCGCCGGGATGATCACGGTCAGCAGCAGCTGCTCACCGTTGCGCAGCAGCATCTTCGTCTCGAAGGCGGTCTGCGCCGCGATCATCCGGGGCAGCGGGGCCGCTCCCGGCCGGGGGGTGTACGTACCGATGCTCATGAACGGAGGTCCTTACCGGTCAGCTCGAGAAAGACGTCCTCCAATGAGTGCCGCTCGACGGAGATGCCGTCCGGCATCACGCCGTGCTGGGCGCACCAGGAGGTCACGGTGGCCAGCAGCTGAGGGTCGACCTTGCCGGTGATCCGGTACGTCCCCGGCGTCAGCTCCGCCGCCAGGGTGTCCACGGGCAGCGCCTTGAGCAGCGACGCGATGTCGAGGCCGGGGCGCCCGGTGAAGCGCAGGGTGTTCTCGGCGCCGCCGCGGCACAGCTCCTCGGGGCTGCCCTGGGCGATGACCCGGCCCCCGTCGATGATCGCCACGTCATCGGCGAGCTGCTCGGCCTCGTCCATGAAGTGGGTGGTGAGGACGACGGTGACGCCGTCCGTACGGAGCTCGCGCATGAGGTCCCAGGTGGACCGGCGGGCCTGCGGGTCGAGGCCCGCGGTCGGTTCGTCCAGGAAGACCAGCTCGGGACGGCCGACCACGGCCATCGCCAGCGCGAGCCGCTGCTGCTGGCCGCCGGAGAGCCGCCGGTACGTCGTACGGCCGCAGCTGCCGAGCCCGAGGCGCTCGATGAGGGCGTCGACGTCCAGCGGGTGGGCGTGGAGTTTCGCTACATGGCGCAGCATCTCGTCGGCCCTGGCCCCCGAGTACACGCCGCCCGACTGGAGCATCACCCCGACCCTGGGGCGGAGCTCCGCCGCGTCGGCGACCGGGTCGAGGTTGAGGACGCGTACGGTGCCGGCGTCCGGCCTGCGGTAGCCCTCGCACGTCTCGATCGTGGTGGTCTTGCCGGCCCCGTTGGGACCGAGGACGGCGGTGACCGCACCCGAACGGACCTCCAGGTCCAGGCCGTCGACGGCGGTCTTGGTTCCGTACCGTTTGACCAGTCCTGTGACCTGGACGACGGGCTCGCTTCTCATGCGAGGAAGTCTAGGGAGGGCGGCGGCGGCGGAGGCCGGGGGCTCCGGTCAACGGCAGAAAGCCCCTGGTCAGCCCCTACGAAGTGACCGAAAAGTCCGTTCTGTTCGCCTCACGCCCGCCGTCGGTTGCGGCGCGTCCGCCAAGGCGCTCCTGATCATTTCCGCAGGTCAAGTTAGGTGTGCCTAAGTGATGCAGCCCACCGGGGCTTGATCGGGACGCGGGTTGTCACGCTCTGAGGAATTACGCAACAATGGCGTTGTGAAATACGGTGTGAGTTCGACCGAGCCTCCCCAGGAGGAGCTCGCGACCGGTGAGCGCTCGACGCGCAACCGGATCGCGCGGTCAGTCCTGGACCACGGCCCGTCCACCGCCGCCGATCTCGCGAAGCGCCTCGGTCTCACCCAGGCCGCCGTCCGCCGACACCTCGATTCGCTCGTCGCCGAGAACGTGGTCGAGCCCCGCGAGCAGCGCGTGTACGGGGCCAGGACCCGGGGCAGGCCCGCAAAGGTCTTCGCGCTCACCGACTGCGGCAGGGACGCCTTCGACCAGTCCTACGACAAGCTCGCTGCCGACGCCCTGCACTGGATCTCCCAGGCGGCCGGCGGCGGCGAGAAGGGCGAGGCGGCCGTCACCGCGTTCGCGCGCGCACGGTTCGCCGCCCTGTCCGGGGCGTACCGCGAGGCGGTCGAGGCGGCTGCCCCAGAGGACCGCACCGAGGCGCTTGCCAGGGCCTTGTCGGCCGACGGGTACGCTGCTACGGCGCGTAACGCACCGGTCGGAGAGCAGCTCTGCCAGCACCACTGCCCGGTCGCCCATGTCGCCGAGCAGTATCCGCAGCTGTGCGAGGCGGAGACGGAGTTCTTCTCCGAGCTGCTGGGGACGCATGTGCAGCGTCTGGCCACCATCGCCCACGGCGACGGGGTGTGCACGACGTTCATTCCGCGCAGCAGCACAGCATCACAGACGACACATTCAGCATCTTCTGCAAGTACGGCCGGGAGGAACCCCGCATGACTCTCCCCACGGAGACTGCCCACCCCGAACTCGAGGGCCTGGGTACGTACGAATTCGGCTGGGCCGACTCCGACACGGCAGGCGCCACGGCCAAGCGCGGCCTCTCCGAGGAGGTCGTCCGCGACATCTCAGCCAAGAAGAACGAGCCTGAGTGGATGCTGAAGCTGCGGCTGAAGGGCCTCAAGCTGTTCGGCAAGAAGCCCATGCCGAGCTGGGGCGCCGACCTGTCGGGGATCGACTTCGACAACATCAAGTACTTCGTGCGCTCCACTGAGAAGCAGGCGGAGTCCTGGGAGGACCTGCCCGAGGACATCAAGAACACGTACGACAAGCTCGGCATCCCCGAGGCGGAGAAGCAGCGCCTCGTCGCCGGTGTCGCGGCCCAGTACGAGTCCGAGGTCGTCTACCACCAGATCCGTGAGGACCTGGAGGAGCAGGGCGTCATCTTCCTCGACACGGACACGGCGCTGAAGGAGCACCCGGAGCTCTTCCAGGAGTACTTCGGCACCGTCATCCCGGTCGGCGACAACAAGTTCGCGTCGCTGAACTCGGCCGTGTGGTCCGGCGGCTCGTTCATCTACGTCCCCAAGGGTGTGCACGTCGACATCCCGCTCCAGGCCTACTTCCGTATCAACACGGAGAACATGGGCCAGTTCGAGCGGACGCTGATCATCGTCGACGAGGACGCCTACGTTCACTATGTCGAGGGCTGCACCGCCCCGATCTACTCCTCCGACTCGCTGCACAGCGCCGTCGTGGAGATCATCGTGAAGAAGGGCGGCCGCTGCCGCTACACGACCATCCAGAACTGGTCGAACAACGTCTACAACCTGGTCACCAAGCGCGCCGTGGCGTACGAGGGCGCGACCATGGAGTGGGTCGACGGCAACATCGGCTCCAAGGTGACGATGAAGTACCCGGCCGTCTACCTGATGGGCGAGCACGCGAAGGGCGAGACCCTTTCGATCGCCTTCGCGGGCGAGGGCCAGCACCAGGACGCCGGCTCCAAGATGGTGCACATGGCGCCGAACACCTCCTCCAACATCGTCTCCAAGTCGGTGGCGCGAGGCGGCGGCCGCACCTCCTACCGCGGGCTCGTCGAGATCGGCGAGGGCGCCGCGGGCTCGAAGTCCAACGTGCTCTGCGACGCGCTGCTCGTCGACACGATCTCCCGCTCGGACACGTACCCGTACGTCGACGTGCGCGAGGACGACGTGTCCATGGGCCACGAGGCGACCGTCTCCAAGGTCTCCGAGGACCAGCTCTTCTACCTCATGAGCCGCGGCATGACCGAGTTCGAGGCCATGGCGATGATCGTGCGCGGCTTCGTCGAGCCGATCGCCAAGGAGCTGCCGATGGAGTACGCCCTGGAGCTCAACCGGCTGATCGAGCTGCAGATGGAGGGCTCGGTCGGTTAAGGCCGCAAGGCCTCCGACCCGCCCCGCAGCGACAGATTCTTCTGACCCAGAGAGAGAGCACTACGACAGCCATGGCTGAGGCTCAGAACATTCCGGTGGGCTCCACGACCGCCGGTTCCATCGCGGTGGCCGCCGAGTCCACCGTCGCCACGCGCACGAGCGCCCCGCCGTCCTTCGACGTGGCGGACTTCCCGGTGCCGCACGGCCGCGAGGAGGAGTGGCGCTTCACTCCGCTGGAGCGCCTGCGCGGGCTGCACGACGGCACCGCCGAGGCCGGCGGCGTGCTCACCGTCGAGGTGACCGCCCCCGAGGGCGTCACCGTCGAGACGGTGGACCGCACCGACGCGCGGCTCGGCACGGCCGGCACCCCGATGGACCGCGTCGCCGCCCAGGCGTACAGCTCCTTCGAGAAGGCCTCGGTCGTCTCGGTTCCCAAGGAAGCCGTACTGACCGAGCCCATCCGGATCGCCGTGCACGGCGAGGGCGGCACCGCCTACGGCCACCAGGTCGTCGAGCTGGGCGCCTTCGCCGAGGCCGTCGTCGTCATCGACCACACCGGTGACGCCGTGCTCGCCGCCAACGTCGACTTCGTCGTAGGCGACGGCGCGAAGCTGACCGTCGTCTCCGTGCAGGACTGGGACGACACGGCCGTGCACGTCTCCCAGCACAACGCGCGGATCGGCCGCGACGCCTCCTTCAAGTCGGTCGTGGTGACCTTCGGCGGCGACCTGGTACGCCTCAGCCCGCTGGTCCAGTACGCGGGAACCGGCGGCGAGGCCGAGCTCTTCGGCCTGTACTTCACCGACGCGGGCCAGCACCAGGAGCACCGCCTCCTGGTCGACCACAACACTCCGCACTGCAAGTCGAACGTCGCCTACAAGGGCGCGCTCCAGGGCGACGGCGCGCACGCCGTATGGATCGGCGACGTGCTGATCCAGGCCGCCGCCGAAGGTACGGACACGTACGAGATGAACCGCAACCTCGTTCTCACGGACGGCGCGCGGGTCGACTCGGTGCCGAACCTGGAGATCGAGACCGGCGAGATCGCCGGCGCCGGCCACGCCTCGGCCACCGGCCGCTTCGACGACGAGCAGCTCTTCTACCTCATGTCGCGCGGTATCCCGGCCGACGAGGCCCGTCGCCTCGTGGTCCGTGGCTTCTTCGCGGAGCTCGTCCAGCAGATCGGTCTGCCCGACGTCGAGGAACGCCTCCTCGCCAAGATCGACACGGAGCTGGAGGCGTCCGTCTGATGGCCTTCGTCAAAGCCTGTGCGCTGAGTGAGCTGGAGGACGACACCCCGAAACGGGTGGAGCTCGACGGCACACCGGTGTCCGTCGTCCGCACCGAGGGCGAGGTGTTCGCGATCAACGACATCTGCTCGCACGCGAACGTCTCCCTCTCGGAGGGCGAGGTGGAGGACTGCATGATCGAGTGCTGGCTGCACGGCTCGAGCTTCGACCTCCGCACGGGCAAGCCCTCCGGCCTTCCCGCGACGCGCCCCGTCCCCGTATACCCCGTCAAGATCGAAGGGGACGATGTGCTCGTCTCCGTCACACAGGAGTCCTGAGACACCCATGGCAACGCTTGAAATCCGCGACCTGCACGTTTCCGTCGAGGCCGACAACTCCACCAAGGAGATCCTCAAGGGCGTCGACCTGACCGTGAAGCAGGGCGAGACCCACGCCATCATGGGCCCCAACGGCTCCGGCAAGTCCACCCTCGCGTACTCGATCGCCGGTCACCCCAAGTACACGATCACCAGCGGCACCGTCACCCTCGACGGCGAGGACGTCCTCGAGATGTCCGTCGACGAGCGCGCCCGCGCCGGCATGTTCCTCGCCATGCAGTACCCGGTCGAGGTCCCCGGCGTCTCGGTCTCCAACTTCCTGCGTACGTCGGCGACGGCGATCCGCGGCGAGGCCCCCAAGCTGCGCACGTGGGTGAAGGAGGTCAAGACGGCCATGGAGACCCTCCAGATGGACCCGGCCTTCGCCGAGCGCAACGTCAACGAGGGCTTCTCCGGCGGTGAGAAGAAGCGCCACGAGATCCTTCAGCTCGAGCTCCTCAAGCCGAAGATCGCGATCCTCGACGAGACCGACTCCGGCCTCGACGTCGACGCCCTGCGCCAGGTCTCCGAGGGCGTCAACCGCGTCCACGCGAGCGGCGAGGTCGGCACGCTGCTGATCACGCACTACACGCGCATCCTGCGCTACATCAAGCCGGACTTCGTGCACGTCTTCGCCAAGGGCAAGATCGTCGCGTCCGGCGGCCCGGAGCTTGCCGACAAGCTCGAGGCCGAGGGCTACGAGGAGTACACGAAGGGTGGCGTAACCGCGTGACACAGCTGCCGGGCCTTCTCGACACCGAGGCGATCCGCAAGGACTTCCCCCTGCTGGATCGTGTGGTCCACGACGGGAAGAAGATCGTTTACCTGGACAACGCGGCGACTTCGCAGAAGCCGCGCCAGGTCCTCGACGCGCTGAACGCGTACTACGAGCAGAGCAACGCCAACGTCCACCGTGGCGTTCACGTGCTCGCCGAGGAGGCCACGGCGCTGTACGAGGGCGCTCGCGACAAGGTCGCCGCCTTCATCAACGCGCCGAGCCGCGACGAGGTCATCTTCACGAAGAACGCCTCCGAGTCGCTCAACCTCGTGGCGAACATGCTGGGCTGGGCCGACGAGCCCTACCGCGTGGACGCCGAGACCGAGATCGTCATCACGGAGATGGAGCACCACTCCAACATCGTGCCGTGGCAGCTGCTCTCGCAGCGCACCGGCGCGAAGCTGAAGTGGTTCGGCATCACCGACGACGGCCGTCTCGACCTGTCGAACATCGACGAGATCATCACCGAGAAGACGAAGATCGTCTCCTTCACGCTGGTCTCGAACATCATGGGCACGATCAACCCGGTCGAGGCGATCATCCGCCGCGCGCAGGAGGTCGGCGCGCTGGTGTGCATCGACGCCTCGCAGGCGGCGCCGCACATGGTGCTCGACGTACAGGCGCTCCAGGCCGACTTCGTGGCCTTCACCGGACACAAGATGGTCGGCCCGACCGGCATCGGTGTGCTCTGGGGACGCCAGGAGCTGCTGGAGGACCTTCCGCCGTTCCTCGGCGGCGGCGAGATGATCGAGACCGTGTCGATGAGCTCGTCGACGTACGCCCCGGCTCCGCACAAGTTCGAGGCGGGTACGCCCCCGATCGCCCAGGCCGTCGGCCTCGGCGCGGCCGTGGACTACCTCACCGCGATCGGCATGGACAAGATCGCCGCGCACGAGCACGCGATCACCGAGTACGCCGTCAAGCGCCTCTCGGAGGTCGAGGGCCTGCGGATAATCGGCCCGACGACGGCCGAGGACCGCGGGGCGACGATCTCGTTCGTGCTCGGTGACATCCACCCGCACGACGTGGGCCAGGTGCTCGACGAGCTGGGCATCGCCGTCCGGGTCGGCCACCACTGCGCGCGGCCTGTCTGCCTGCGGTACGGAATTCCTGCGACCACGCGAGCGTCGTTCTATCTGTACTCCACGCCGGCCGAGGTTGACGCACTGGTCGAGGGCCTGGAGCACGTCCGGAACTTCTTCGGTTAAGGGCTGGGGATCGTGAAGCTTGATTCGATGTACCAGGAAGTCATCCTGGATCACTACAAGCACCCGCACGGGCGGGGCTTGCGGGACGGCGACGCAGAGGTGCACCACGTCAACCCGACGTGCGGCGACGAGATCACGCTGCGCGTGAAGTACGACGGTGCGACCATCACCGACGTCTCGTACGAGGGCCAGGGCTGCTCCATCAGCCAGGCCAGCGCCTCCGTGCTGAACGATCTGCTGGTGGGCAAGGAACTGGCCGAGGCGCAGAAGATCCAGGCGACCTTCCTGGACCTGATGCAGTCCAAGGGCCAGATCGAGCCGGACGACGCGATGGAGGAGGTGCTGGAGGACGCGGTCGCGTTCGCCGGTGTCTCGAAGTACCCCGCCCGCGTGAAGTGTGCTCTGCTGAGCTGGATGGCATGGAAGGACGCGACGGCCCAGGCACTGGGCGACGGCGCCGAGAGGAAGACCGCATGAGCGAGAACGCTGTGACACCCACCGAGAGCGTCACGACCAAGCCTGCCTCCGAGGAGGAGGTCCGCGAGGCTCTGTACGACGTCGTCGACCCCGAGCTGGGCATCGACGTCGTCAACCTCGGCCTGATCTACGGCATCCACGTCGACGACTCCAACATCGCCACCCTTGACATGACGCTGACGTCCGCGGCCTGCCCGCTGACCGACGTCATCGAGGACCAGGCGAAGTCGGCGACCGAGGGTATCGTCAACGAGCTGAAGATCAACTGGGTCTGGATGCCGCCGTGGGGCCCGGACAAGATCACGGACGATGGCCGCGAGCAGCTCCGTGCGCTCGGCTTCAACGTGTGAGACCGACAAACGGCACAGCGAGAGGCCCCCGGCACATTGCCGGGGGCCTCTCGCTGTGTGCGCGTGCTTGATGTGCCGCTGTCCGTGTCGGCGCCGGTGTCAGTGCGGGGCCGCAGCCGCCTCGGCGAGCGCCGGGGCCAGGTTCTCCTTGCGGATGCGCTGGTCGACGTACAGCAGGCCGGTCACCACCTGGGGGAAGGTGGTGGCGATGATCTGGCTGATGATGCTGCCCAGCATGATGAATCCCATGTAGAGGCCCATCGCGGTGAGGGTCTCACCGACGTCGGGATCGGGTCCCGCCTGGGCCATGCCCGGCATGCTCGACATCATGCCGATGATCGTGAACGGGAACTGGATGATGTATCCAGCGATCATGGCCATGAGCCAGGCCAGCATGCTGATGCCGAAGATCCGCCACCAGGAGCCCTTCACCAGCCGGGCCGAACGGCGCAGAGCGGCGACGGGCCCCTGCGACTCGAAGACCACGGCGGCCGGCGCAAGGCTGAACATCACCCAGATCCAGACGGCCACGGGTATGCACGCCAGCATCACCACGAAGCCCAGGACGGCCCACCCCGGAGAGGCGTCCTGAGAGACGAGCGCCACGATCAGCATGACGTAACTGGCTATGAAGATGCCCATGACGAGCACCGCGGCGAGCGAGGGCAGCAGCATCGCCCCGATCACGGCGGGCACTCGTGCCCGGGCGCGCCGCCACACCGTGCCGAGCGTCGTACGGCGGCCGAGTACCGCGTCCTGGAGGACGGCGGGGCACGTGGCCATGATGGCCGCGTTGGCGATCACCATGGCCGCCACGGCGACGACGCACACCAGGGAGAACGCGATGATCAGCGGCGCGGCGACGTCCGAGCCGAAGGAGTCGTCGTACTCCCCGGCGTCGAAGACCTTCTCCAGGGTGTCGCTCGTCGCGGAGTAGGCGACCGCCATGGCCGCGAGCGTCACCAGTAGGGCGCCGCCGTACATCAGCACGGCTATGCCGAAGACTTGCTTCCAGTAACGGCCCATGGTGGTCATGGAGCCGCCGAGGATGTCCCCGAGCGAGAGCGGGGCCAGCGGGATCACGCCCGGCTTGGGCGGCGGGGGAGGGGGCGGCATCCAGCCGCCGCCCCAGCCGGGTGGCGGGGGCGGCGGAGGTCCTGCGTACGTCCCGCCGTCGTGGGGGCCGTTCCATCCCGAATCGTGCGCCACTTTCACTCCGTTAGGTTTCAGGCCCTGACCGGGCGCTCCAAAGTATCCGGTGCTTGTCGGCCGGCGTAACGGAGTGGGGCGCGCGGAGATGTGTACGGTTGTCCACATCGATGTGTACTGTCGTACGCATGTCCCTGCCCTACGTAATGCTGGCCGCGGCGATCGCGGCGGAGGTGGCCGGGACCACGGCCATGAAGTACAGCGACGGATTCACCAAGTTGTGGCCCTCGCTGGGAACGGCCGCCGGTTACCTCCTTGCCTTCACCCTGCTCGCGCAGACCCTCAAGTCCATGTCGGTCGGCACCGCCTACGCGATCTGGGCGGGCGTCGGCACCGCGGCCGTCGCCGCCATCGGCATGTTCTTCCTCGGAGAGTCGGCGAACGCCGTCAAGCTGGTGGGGATCGGCCTCGTCATCGTCGGCGTCGTCCTGCTCAACCTCGGCGGCGCGCACTGATGGCCCGCCGTTATGACCCCGAGCGCCGGCAGCGCATCATCGACGCCGCGATACGTGTGGTCGGGCGCGAAGGCCTCGCCGGTCTGAGTCACCGGTCCGTCGCGGCCGAGGCCGACGTGCCGCTCGGCTCGACGACGTACCACTTCAAGACCCTCGACGAGCTGATGGTCGCCGCGCTGCGGCAGGCGGGCGAAGGCTTCGCCGAGGCGGTGAGGGCGCGCGGCACGTTCGAGGACCCGTGTACCGATCTGGCGGACGAACTGGCCGCGTTGCTGGGGGAGTGGCTGTCCGGGGACCGTACCGGAGTGGAGCTGGAGTACGAGCTCTACCTGGCCGCGCTGCGCCGGCCGGCCCTGCGTCCCGTGGCCGCCGAGTGGTGCGGGGGCCTGGCCGAGCAGCTGGCGCGGCGCACGGATCCGGTCACCGCGCGGGCGCTGCTCGCGCTGATGGACGGCATCTGCCTCCAGGTGCTGCTGACCGGGGCGCCTTACGACGCGGCATACGCGCGGGAGATGCTGGCGCGCGTCATCGGCCCGCGGACCTGATGGTGGCCAGCGCCGTCTCGACGCTCGCCGCGATGTCCGTGACCGGGTAGAGGACCTGACGGACCGTACGGTCGCGCCCCACCACGAGCGTCAGCCGCTTCAGCCGGCTCACGCCCGCCGCGCGGAACGTCGGCAGGCGCAGCGCGGCCGCCAGGGTCAGGTCCGCGTCGGACAGGAGCGGGAAGCGCAGCCGCTCCTCGTCGGCGAACGCCCGCTGCTCGTCGGGGCGCTGGACGGAAACACCGTGCACGCTCGCCCCCGCCGCGGTGAACTCGGCCAACTGGTCGCGGTAGGTGCAGGCTTCGAGCGTGCAGCCCCGCGCGCCGGGGATCTCGGCCCAGCCGGGCGGATAGGCCCCGGGGCGGGCGTAGGCGCTCGGGAAGCAGTACAGGACCGTGTACGGCGTGTCCGCGACCGGGTCGCGGAGATCGCCGTTCAGGTCGAGGAGCTGAAGCTCCGGCAGACGCGTGCCGAGGAGTCCGTGCACGCGCTCGGCCTCCCGCGAGGCCTCCGCCGCTGTCGCCGTCGTCTCCCCGTCTCCGAGCAGCCAGGCGTCGCCCCAGTCCTGGAGGGAGATCAGGACGGGCAGCAGGGCGCGGCCGCGGCGGGTCAGGCGGTACTCGTACCGGACGGGCCGGTCCTGGTACGGCTCGCGCGTCAGTACGTCCGCGTCGACGAGCAGCCGCAGCCGCTCGGCGAGCACCTTGCGGGACATGCCGGTCTCCGCCTGGAGCGCGTCGAAGCGGTGCACGCCCCGGGCCGCGTCGCGCACGATCAGCAGGGTCCACCAGTCGCCGACGACGTCGAGGGCCTGCGCGATGGCGCAGTCGGCGTCGCCCAGGCTCGTGCGTTGTGCCATGGCCCTCATGCTGGCATAGTCCGTTCCCAAAAGAAACTCACTCTCCATCCATGCAGGGGGCGGGCACGTTGGGGTCACTTCGGGACGTACCGAAGGCCGTGTGGCAACTGGCATTCGGCATCCTCTTCAACAGCGCCGTCGCCTTCACCTTCATCTACCTCTTCGTCTATCTGACGGACGAGCGCGGCCTGGCCGTCGCGCAGGCGGGTGTCATCAGCGGCATCGGGGGTCTCGGCCTGGTCGCCGGGAACTTCACCGGAGGCTGGTTCGGAGACCGCTTCGGCCACCGGCGCACGCTGCTGAGCGCCTCCGTGCTCGCGGGCGCGGGGCTGGTGGCGTTGCCGGCCCTGCCGGACGTACTGCTCTACGCCGCGCTGCCGCTGGCCCAGTACGCGCAGGGCGCCGTGCGCGCCGCGAACTCCGTGCTCATCGCGGTGTCCGTACCCGACGGCTCACGCCGCCAGGGCTTCGCCGTGATGCGGGTGGCCGGGAACGCGGGCTTCACCGTCGGCGCGCCGGTCGGCGCCCTGATCTCGGCGGAGTTCTCGTACACCGTGATCTTCGTCGCGGACGGTATCGGCACGCTTCTCTTCGCGCTGTACGCCGCGCTGATCCTTCCGGCGCCGGTGGCGCCGGCGGCGGGGCGGGCGGCGTCGCGGGCGGCGCAGGGCGGCCCGGCGCCCGCCGCGACGGGTGTGTGGCGGGAACTGCGGGCCCGCCCTCCCGTCCTCGTGCTCCTTGTGTCGATCTTCTTCGCCGACATCGTCTACCGGCAGATGTTCTCCACCGTGCCGGTCTTCCTCGGCGACCATGGCATGGACACCCGCGCGTACGGCTGGCTGATCGCGATCAACGGCGCCGTCATCCTCTGCCTGGAACTCCCGGCGGCCGTCGTCCTGCGCCGGCGTGCGCCCCTGACGATCGTGGGCCTCGGCCTGGTCCTGGTCGGTCTGGGGTACAGCGTGCTGACGCTCGGGGCCTCGATCGCCGTGGCCGTGGTGATGATGCTGCTGCTCACGGCGGGCGAGATCCTGTACAAGACCCCGGCCACGGCCTACGTCGCCGACCATGCGCCCGCGCACGCGCAGGGCCGCTTCCAGAGTCTGTACGCCGGCGTCTCGGTCAGCGGCGTCATCCTCGCCCCGCCGCTGGGCGGGGCCTTGTACGAATCGGCGCCCGGCCTCCTCTGGCCGCTGAGCGCGGCGCTGGCGGTGGCGGCGGGCGCGGCGGTGCTCACGGCGGGACGGTTCGGCCGTGCGGCGGTGCGGGACAGAGTCGCTCCCCGGCCGGACGGCCGACGGCACCTGCCGGCCCGGACAGGAGCTCCGAGCCCGGCCGACGACCGAGCCCGCGACGACTGAGAACTGCACGGAGGGACGGGTCGGCCGGACACGGCGGACGGGCCGCCGCCTCCGCCGTGGCCGGGCGCCCCGGGGGACCGGCGCCCGGCATCCGGGACCGGTTCGCCTCGACACGCCGAAGCCGGTTAGCGTTCGGGCATGACCGATACGACTGCTACTCGCACCACCGGCGCCGTCGCCGCCGGCCTCGCCACCCTCGCCGCGGACGGCACCGTCCTCGACACCTGGTTCCCCGCCCCCGAGCTCGTCGCCGAGCCGGGCCCCGCCGGTACCGAGCGCCTCACCGCCGAGCGCGCCGCCGAGCTGCTCGGCGCCTCCGCGCCGAAGGCCCTCGGCCCCGACGCCCGCCGCGGTGTCGAGGTCGTCGCCGTCCGTACGGTCATCGCCTCGCTCGACGACAAGCCGCTGGACGCCCACGACGCGTACCTGCGCCTGCACCTCCTCTCGCACCGCCTGGTCCAGCCGCACGGTCAGAACCTGGACGGCGTCTTCGGCCTCCTCGCCAACGTCGCGTGGACCTCGCTCGGCCCGGTCGCCGTCGACCAGCTGGAGACGGTGCGGCTGAACGCCCGTGCGGAGGGTCTGCACCTCCAGGTGACCTCGGTCGACAAGTTCCCGCGCATGACGGACTACGTCGCGCCCAAGGGCGTCCGTATCGCCGACGCCGACCGCGTCCGCCTCGGCGCGCACCTCGCCGAGGGCACCACGGTGATGCACGAGGGCTTCGTGAACTTCAACGCCGGCACGCTCGGCACCTCCATGGTCGAGGGCCGCATCTCCGCAGGCGTCGTCGTCGGCGACGGCTCCGACATCGGCGGCGGCGCGTCCACCATGGGCACCCTCTCCGGCGGCGGCAACGTCCGCATCGTCATCGGCGAGCGCTGCCTGGTCGGCGCCGAGGCGGGCGTCGGCATCGCGCTCGGCGACGAGTGCGTCGTCGAGGCGGGCCTGTACGTCACGGCGGGCACCCGCGTCACGATGCCCGACGGCCAGATCGTCAAGGCCCGCGAGCTCTCCGGCGCCAGCAACATCCTCTTCCGCCGCAACTCGGTCACGGGCACCGTCGAGGCCCGCCCGAACAACGCGGTCTGGGGCGGCCTCAACGAGATCCTCCACAGCCACAACTGATCACGTACGACTGAGCGCCCTTCCACGGCCCCGGGGCCGTAGAAGGGCGCTCAGTTCATCACGCACCTACAGCAACCTGGTACACGGCTGAGTTCGGTACCTGTCCATGAAGCGCACCAATGTCTACGCCGACCCGGAAGACCTCGCGATCATCAAGAACGATTGGCCCCTCTGATCCGCACTCACACGGATGACCTTGCGTGACTTCTGGGCCGTTCGGGTGGATAGGCAGGTGGATAAGCGGGTCGGCACATCGGACAACGAATCAGGGCGAGGGACGGCATGACAGCACAGCAGGTACGGGCGCTGGCCCGATGGATCACCGGATGCGGTGCGCTTCTCATGGCGGTGGGGCTGCCCGCCGGGGCGGCGCACGCCGACGAGACGCACAACAACTCGCACAACGCCCCCCGCGTGATGCTGTTCTCCGTGGGTCAGATCGACGACCCGATGGAGGACGTCCTGGAGCACACCGCGATCCTCGGCAGGATCGCCGTCTCGGGCTAGTCCTCCCGGGTCAGTGCCTCGTAAGCCTCCAGCAGCCCGTCGACCGTCGTACGGCCGGCGGGCCGCAGCGGTTCCCGGACCGGGCCGGCGGGCAGTCCGAGCGCGCCGAGCAGCCCCTTCGTGGTGACCGTGCCGGGCAGGCCCGACGCCATGGACAGTGTGATCAGGGGCAGCGCGCGCCGGTGCGCCAGGGCCGCGCCGGCGGTGTCGCCCGCGTCGTACGCGTCGACGACGGCCCGCATGGCGCCGGGTGCGGCGTTGGCGACCGTACTCACATAGCCGGCGCCGCCCACGGCGTAGAGCGGCAGGTTCAGTTCCTCACAGCCCGAGTAGTAGGCGAGATCCGTCCGCGAGATCACGGTGGCGCTGCCCAGCAGGTCGTACGCGCAGTCCTTGACCGCCGTGATCCGTGGATGCCCGGCGAGGCGCAGCATGGTCTCCACCTCGATGCGGGTGCCGGTGCGGCCGGGGATGTCGTACAGCATCAGCGGGACGCCGACCGCGTCCGCGACCCGTCGGAAGTGCGCTTCCACGGCGTCCTGCGGCGGTCGGCTGTAATACGGCGTGACCACCAACAGACCGTCCGCGCCGGCCCGTTCGGCTTCCCGCGCGAGCTCGACCGTGTGCCGGGTGTCGGCGCTCCCGACGCCCGACAGGACCGCTGCCCGGTCACCGACCGCTTCGGACACGGCCCGTACGAGCGCGCTCTTCTCGGCGTCGGTGGTGGTCGGGGACTCGCCGGTGGTGCCGTTCAGCACGAGGCCCTCGCAGCCGCCTTCGGACACCAGGCGGTCGGCGAGCGACTGGGCGCCGTCGATGTCCAGTGCCCCGGAGGAGGTGAAGGGCGTGATCATGGCGCACAGGGCGCGGCCGAAGGGGCCGCCTGACGCGGTCGTCCGGGAAGTCATACGGGAAGTCTCGGCCCTCGGACAGTGAAGGTCCACTTAGATTTTCTTGGCTTGAGTGGCAAGCAACGCTGAAATGTCCTGGGGTGGCCGGTGGCCGTCTGGCATGATCGCCGGGGGCGCGGCAGGCCGTGTCAAGGGGAGGTACTGCTCGATGAGCGAACAGCGTGTGGCACTGGTGACGGGCTCGTCCTCGGGGATCGGTGCGGCGGTGGCCCGCCGGCTCGCCGCCGCCGGAGTCCGGGTGATCGTCAATTCCGCCCACTCGGTGGAGGCGGGGCAGGCATTGGCCGGCGAACTGCCCGGGGCACGCTACGTCCAGGCGAACGTGGCGGTCGAGGACGACGCGAAGCGGCTGGTGGCGGAGGCGGTCGCGGCGTACGGACGCCTCGACATCCTGGTCAACAGCGCGGGTACGACCCGATTCATCCCGCACGACGACCTCGAAGCCGCGAGCCCCGACGTCTGGCGCGACATCTTCGACGTCAACGTCATCGGTGTCTGGCAGACGATCGCGGCGGCGGCCCCGCATCTGCGGGCGGCCCCGGACGGCCTGGGCTGCGTGGTCAACGTGTCCTCGCAGGCGGGCGTGCGGCCGGGCGGCAGCTCCATCCCGTACTCCGTCAGCAAGGCGGCCGTGAACCACATGACGAAGCTGCTGGCCAAGACCCTCGGGCCGCGGGTACGGGTCAACGCCGTCGCGCCCGGCATGATCGACACCTCGTGGTTCGACGGGCTCGACGGGGCGGACAAGGCGATGGAGGAGGTGGCGGGGGCGGTGCCGCTGGGCCGGGTCGGCAGGCCCGAGGACATCGCGGAGGCGGTCCACGACCTGACCCGCGCCGCGTACATCACCGGCGAGGTGCTCCTCGTCGACGGTGGCGGACACTTGCTGTGACAGCTGCACGGGGGAGTGGGAACGTGGGAAAGCGCAGAGCCGGTGGAGCAGTGTGGGCGGTCGCGGGGGCACTGGCGCTGTCCGGATGCGCATTCCTCGTACCTGACGGTGAGGGGGAAGCGACGCCGACACCCACGGCGAAACCGGTGCGGACGCGGAGCGCCACGGCTGCCCCTGGCCCGCCGGCCTCCGGTTCCCCCTCGGTGGAGCCCCGGCCGGCCGGCTGCTCGTCCGGCGCGCCGGAAGTGTCCATGGGCGAGGTGCAGGCGGCCCTCGGCCACCGGGCCGTCGGACTCACGCTGACCAATTGCGGCAAGGATCCCTACCAGGTCTTCGGCTACCCGAGCGTCCAGGCACTGGGCACCGACGGCAAGGTACTCGACGTCTGGGTGAAGCGTGGTTCCTCCTACATGGGCACCGACAAAGGCCCCACTTCGGTGATCCTCGACCCCGGCGAGAGCGTGCGGTCTCTCCTTTCCTGGACGAGCAACCCCAAGGGCGGACGACTGCAGCAGGCGTCCGCCCTTGAGATCGCCCCGGCCGCCGGCGAGAAGGCGCGGAAGTTCCCGCTGGAGGGCAGCGATGTCCGCACGGTGGACGAACTCACCCTGACCGCCTGGCAGGCGGCTCCCACCGACTGATCCCGGCCGATACCGACCGACCCCGACCGGCTCAGAGCGCGAGCTTGAACCCGTCGTGGCTGCGCGCGAATCCCAGCGACGCGTAGAAGCGGTGCGCCTCGGCGCGCCGCTTGTTGCTCGTCAGCTGGACCAGCGCGCAGCCACGCTCGCGGGCCCGCTCCACGGCCTGCTCGATCAGCTCCCGCCCGAGCCCCGCACCGCGCCGGTCCGCCCTGACCCGTACCGCCTCGATGAGGGCCCGCTCGGCGCCGTGCTTGCCGAGACCCGGGATGTACGTCGCCTGGAGGCAGCCCAGCACGGTGGCGCCGCTCTCGTCGGTCAGCACCAGCATCTCGTTGCGGCTGTCCCTGTCGATCGCTTCGAAAGCCCGCTCGTACGCCGCGTCGACGACGACCGACGCCGGGTCGACGACCGTCTCCTCGTCGGCGAGGAGGGCGAGTATCGCGGGGAGGTCGTGGCGGGTCGCGGTACGGAAGATCACGACCAGGATTCTGACACGCCTGACCTCGACCGAGCTTCGGGTTCGAGGACGGTGAGCACGAGAGCGCGTCGCACCGGCGCGCCGAGCGGGGGAGATGCCGCCATGTCCGTACGCAGCGCGCAGGTCAACACCCGTCCCACGATGGACCGTCCGGACGCCGGAGTCGTCATGGTCAGTACCTGGCGGGTCGGTACACCCGAGCGGCAGAGGGCCACGGTGGAGGCCGTCGCCAGGGCGTGGCAGAGCCGGCCGTGGCCCGACGTCGGGCCGCTCTCGTACAGCGTGTACACCGGGGCGCGCTCTACCGCAGCACGGAGCCCGCGCCCGGCGGGCGGGAGCGCGAGCCGGGATGCGTCGTGATCGTCGACGTCGAATTCGACGGGCCGGACACCGCCCGGCAGCGGGGACTGGGTGGACACCGTCTTCGAGGCGCTGGAAACGGACCCCGGCCTGCACCCCGGCGGAATCGCCGGGCACTTCCACGTCGGTACGGACGGGACGCGCGTGCTCAACTACGCGGAGTGGGAGGGCGCCGAGGCGCACATGGAGGCGCTGGGCGGGACCGGCGGGGTGGGCGCGGCGACGCCGCAGTGGCAGAAGGTCCACGGCTGCCCGGGTGTGACCGGCGGCCGGGTGGAGCGCTACACGCCCGCGCTCAGCCTGAGCGCGGGCGTGTAGGGAGCACCCGGAGACTACGGGCGGAAGCGGATGACCTGGGGGTCGTGGTCGCTGTTCTGCTCGGCGAACTCCGCGTTGATGTGCACGCTGTCGTAGCTGAACCTGTCGATCGACGGGCTCGTCAGGATCTGGTCCAGGACCTGGCTGTTGCCCTGGAAGACGTACGAGTAGCGCTCGGAACGGGGCAGGGACTTGACCGCCGGGTAGAGGGCGCCGTCCGCCGTCAGGGCCTTCGTCGTCGCCGAGAACTCGAAGTCGTTGATGTCACCGAGGACCAGTACGTCCGCGTTGCGCTGCGCCTTGAGGATGTCCTTGACGAAGGTGTTGACCGCCTGCGCCTGCTCCAGCCGCTTGACCTCCGACTTGCGCACCGGCGGCTGGTGGTGCGACGGCAGTCCCTCGTCACCGCCCTTCGAGCCGAAGTGGTTGGCGATGACGAAGACCGTACGGCCGCGGAAGGTGAACTCACCGGCCAGCGGCTTGCGGCTGCTCTCCCAGGCCGCGTTGGCCGGGTCGATCCGGCCGGGGGAGAGGGTCAGGGCCGCGCGGCCCTTCTCCCGTACGACACCGGTCGTCGTGGTGGCGTCGCCGCCCGCGCGGTCGGTGAAGGAGACCCGCTCGGGGTTGAAGAGGAAGACCTGGCGGATGTTGCCGCCGGGCTCGCCGCCGTCCTGGTTGTTGACCGGGTCGATCGTGCGCCAGGCGTACGACGGGCCGCCGGCCGCGGTGATCGCGGCAGTGAACTTCTTCAGCGTCTCCTCGGCGGAGACCGTGCCGTCGTTCTTCGCGCCGTTGTCGTCCTGGATCTCCTCCAGGGCGAGGATGTCGGGCGAGGCGAGGTTGTCCACGACCGCCGCGGCCAGCGCGTCGAACTTGTCCTGCGGGTCGCTCGGGTCCAGGTTCTCGACGTTGTACGTCGCCACCGCCAGCTCGCCGCGGCGCTGCGGCCGGGTCGACTCGCGCTCCAGGCCGCGGTCGGTGACCGTGCCGAGCGTGCGGGCCGTCAGCGTGTAGCCGCCGAACTGGTTGAAGTCCAGGGGGCCTTCGGTCGTACCCGAGAGCACATCCCCGACGTTCGCCTTCGGGAACGGCTGCTGGGAGATCGGCGCCAGCTGCTGGATCTGGAGCCGGCCGGTGTTCTGCGAGGTGTACGAGCCGTAGACCGCGCCGCCGCGCCGGCTGTCGTTCTCGTGGGGCTTCACCGTGACCCACAGCTCCGCGTACGGGTCGGTCGCGCCGACCACGCGTGACGAGCCGATGCGGATGTTGCTGCCCTCGAGCGACTCGTAGTAGTCGAGGGCGTACGCCGACGGCTTCAGCGCCAGCGCGTTGATGCTGCCGCCCGCTGCCGGGTCCCCCTCGGGGGCGTAGACCGAGGGAACGGACTTCGCCGAGACGGTGACCGGCGCGGGCAGTGCGTTGCCCGAGGAGACCACGGTCACCGCCGGCTTGGCGATCTGGGTGAGGGACTGGTTGCCGGAGGCCGTACCGCCGGGGATGTACTCGCCGACCGTGCCGGACACCTTGACGGCGTCGCCGACGGCGACGGTCGGCGCGGAACTGGTGAAGACGAATATGCCCTCGCTGGTGGCGTCGTCGGCGTCGGCCTGCGGGTCCTGGAACCAGAAGCCCTTCGAGCCGTACGTCCGCACACCTGTGACGATGCCGGACACGTCGCTGACCTGCTGTCCCACGAGCGGGGATATCCGGGTGGTGCCCTGAATGTCGTGGA
This sequence comes from Streptomyces sp. NPDC055287, assembly GCF_053646035.1. Lineage (NCBI taxonomy): Bacteria > Bacillati > Actinomycetota > Actinomycetes > Kitasatosporales > Streptomycetaceae > Streptomyces > Streptomyces sp. NPDC055287. The sequence continues at coordinate 146,399 of NZ_JBSHNE010000011.1, forward strand.
TCCGCGTCTCGGCGGTCGCGGACGAGACGGTGTCGGTGGCGGACGCGGACGAGGAGCTCGCCAGCAGTCCGCCGGCCAGCGCGGTGGCTACGACGGCCGCGACGGCGGCGGATCTTGAGAGGGAGGAACGGGCAGTCATCTCGTGGCTCCGAGTGCGATGGATGAGGGGTGGAGCAAGTTCTACGCGCGTCAATCTCTTGTGTACGGCGGTGGGTTGTCAAGGGTCGCCGGGTGTACGGGTCCTGACGGGTACATGAACCCGGTGGCATGGGGTCAAATGCGTCTACGCTGGGGGCCGCCCGACCCGTATGCGCCAAGGAGACCCCCCAGATGTCCGGTGACCGCCCGTCCCTGCCGCCGGTGCGGCTCCACTCCGACGCCGAGCTGGCACGGGAGGCGCTCACCTCGCCGCTGCTCGCGCGCGCCGCGCGCCTCGCCCGCTGGGCCGGGCCCGCGACCCGGGTCGGCGCGGGCGGTGAACTCGTCGACGAGCAGCTGCCCGAGGCCGCCGGGCACCTCGGGCTCACCGCCGACGAGGACGGCGCGGCCGAGGCGAGCGAGGCCTGGCGCCTCGCCGTCGACGCGGGGCTGGTCGAGGTGGCGGACGCCGAGCAGGGCGTGGAGGGTGACGCCGAAGCCGCCGGTACGGTCACGGTGGGCGAGAACCTGGCGCTGCTCACCTCGGGAAGCCCCCAGGACGTACTCGCCATCTGGCTCGAGGCCTTCGACGCCGTCTTCGCCGACGCCACCGCGCCCGTCCTGGACGACCTCGCCGATGTCATCGACGACGACGGGCAGGTCGACTTCGACGCCCTGGAGTGGGAACCGGAGGCGGAAGCCCAGTTCCTCGAGGGCGTACTCGGCAACCTGTACCTGCTGACCGTCTCCGAGGGGGGCGCGGCGGAGGGCCCCGTGCCGCTGCCGGCGCTGGCGGCCTCGATGATCGTGCCGGACGACATGGGCGAGCCCACCGACGACGTACTGGAACAGGTGTCGGACGCGATGATGCGGCTCGACGACCAGTTCCGGGTGCTGGAGCCGATCGGGCTCGTCGCCTACCAGCCGGTCGACGAGGCGCTGATGGCGGAGGAGGGTGCGGAGCCCGAGCCGCCGGCCGACGACGAGGACGTGACGCGGTACGGAATGGTCGGACTGACCCCGCTCGGCCTGTTCGGGGTCAGGGCCCGCATGCTCGAAGCGGGCGTCGACGCGCCGGCGGTCGGCGACCTCGCGGACCAGGGCGCGGAGGCGCTGCTCGACGGCATCGCGTACTTCCCCGAGGCGTCCGCGGGTGCCGAGACGCAGCTGTGGCTCGCCCGGCGCGAACCAGCTGTCGCAGCACGGGAGTTGCTCGCGTCCGCGCGGGGCACGGACGGCGGTGCGCCGCTGCGCAGGCTCCGCAGCCAGCAGGCTCTGTCGCTGGTCGGCCCGGAGGCGGAGGACGCGGTGCGCGAAGTGCTCGACGACGCGGAACTGGGCGGTCTGGCGCGGGTCTGGCTCGCCGAGCACGGCGCGTCGGACGTGCCGTCGCCGCCCGAACCGATGATCTTCTGGCTCGCGATCGACACCATCGCGGCGCAGCTCGACGCGGGCGGCGAACCCGACGAACTCCAGGGCCTGGTCGCGGGGCTGACCGGCCGGCACAGCGGCTTCTTCGACGCGGCGTGGCGGGTGGACCACCCGGCCACGGCGGATGTCCTGGAGGCGATGGGGCGGCTGCACCCGGACAAGAAGGCGGCGAAGGAAGCCCGTAAGGCCGCGTTCAAGGCGCGTTCGCGCAGCGGGGGTTGAGGGGCGCGGGCGGGACGGAGGCGCGTGAGGGTGCGTGGCTCTGCGGGCGCGTCCTCAAACGCCGGACGGGCCGGAGCCGGGCCACTTTCCAGCCCCTCCGGCATGTGAGGAGCGGGGCCCGGGCGGAACCCCGTTTCGGGAAGGGGCGGGCAGGGGACAGCGCCGCAGGCAACCCGCACCCGCACGGCCCGCCCGCCCACGCACCCCGCCCCACCCGACTCAAGTCCGCAGGTATGAAGCCCCGTTGAGGTCCAGCACCGCCCCCGAAGACCACTCCGCCCCCGGCGACGCGAGCCACATCACCGCGCCCGCGATCTCCTCCGCCGTCGCCACCCGTCCGAACGGGCTCTGTGCCCGGATCGCCTCGCCCTCCGCCCCGCTCAGCCGGTGCGCCACACGCTCGGTGTCGAAGAATCCGGGCGCGACGGACGCCACCCCGATGCCGTACGGCGCGAGGGAGACCGTCAGCGACTGGCCGAGCGCGTGCACCGCGGCCTTCGTCGCCCCGTACGCCGGGTGATCCGGTTCCCCGCGGAACGCGCCGCGCGAGCCGATGTTGACGATCCGGCCGCCCGTGCCCTGGTCGATCATGCGGCGGGCCGCGAGATGGCTGAGGTTGGCCGTGGCGAGCAGGTTGACCGACACATGACGCTGCCACGCGGCCGCCCACTCGTCGTACGGCGTCTCGGCCAACGGGTGGCGCTCGTTGACGGCCGCGTTGTTCACCAGAACGTCGATCCCGCCGAGCCCCTCCGCCGCCAGGTCCGCGACGGAGGCCGCGCCCGCCGGGTCGGACAGGTCGCCGCCGGCGAGGACATGGCCCGTACCGGGCAGGCCTTCCAGCGTCCGCAGGGCGTCCTCGCGCCGTGAGCCGTAGTGCACCGCGACGCGGTCGCCGCCCGCCGCGAAGGCGTGGGCGACGGCGCGCCCGAGACCGCGCGACGCGCCACTGACGAGAACGCGACGGCCGGAGGACGGCAGCCGGGGCGGCTGTTGTGGCTGTCGCGGCGCCGGGTGCGGGGGCAGGTGCATGACGGTGGCCTCTCGTACGACGGGCAGTGTTCAGCCCCCGTTTATACGCGCGCGCGAGCCTGAGCCCGAAAACACGTGCCCCTCACGGGCCTCAGGAGGTACGCATGACGATCACCCGCAGGGACTTCGCCAGACGCTCCGCGCTCACCGGCGCCTCGGTCGCGCTCGTCGGCAGCGTCGGCGCGCTCGCCACCGCTCCGGGAGCCCTCGCCGCCGACGACCCGGCGGAGGCCGGCGGTGCGGGCGACGAGGCCCGGAAGGGCGGCCACGGCCCCGGCTACGGGCCGCTCGTCCCCGACCCCGAGGGCGTCCTGGCCCTGCCGGCGGGTTTCTCGTACCGGATCATCACCCACTCCGGTGTCACGAAGCTCGAGTCCGGCGAGTACACCCCGTCCAACCACGACGGCACCGCCGCGTTCGAGGGCCCGCGCGGCACGACGCTCCTCGTCAACAACCATGAGCTCAAGGGCGTGCGCTCCAAGTGGAAGCACCCCGTGCCGCTCACCGAGGGCCTGGTGTACGACCCGGCCGCGTCCGGCGGCTGCACGGTGGTCGAGGTGCACCGGGGCGGCGAGGTCGCCGAATGGGTCGGCATCGCGGGGACCTCCACCAACTGCGCGGGTGGCAGCACCAGTTGGGGCACCTGGCTGACCTGTGAGGAGAACTCCGACCGGGCCGGCGAGAACGGCATGACCAAGGACCACGGCTACGTCTTCGAGGTCGACCCCTACGACCGGCGCGCCAACCGGAACCCCGAGCCGATCAAGGCGTTCGGCCGCTTCGACCACGAGGCCGTCGTCATCGACCCGAAGCGCGGCCACGCGTACCTCACCGAGGACGACTCGGAGCCCAACGGACTGCTCTTCCGCTGGGTCCCGCCGCACGGCTTCAAGCACGGCCGGGGCCAGCTCCGCAAGCTCGCCGACGACGCGGGCACGCTGCAGGCCACCAAGTGCTTCGACTCCGGCGGCCGGTTCGTCGACGACCTGTCGCGCGCCACGCGCATCGGCACGGTCTACGGCGTCGACTGGATCGACGTACCCGACCGGGACGGCAGGACGGTCCCGGTGCGCGAACAGTTCGACGACGGGGACATTACGCGGGCCCGCAAGCTCGAAGGCATGTGGTGGGCCGACGGCGGCGCGTACATCGTCTCGTCGTACGCCCGTGACGAGAGCCCCGGCGAGCCGCACGACGGCCAGGTGTGGTTCTACGACCCGAGGCGCCGCACGCTCACGCTCAAGGTGCTGCTCGGTACGGGCGGGCAGTTCGACGGCCCGGACAACATCACCGTTTCCCCGTACGGCGGCCTGGTCGTCGCGGAGGACGGCGAGGGGGGCCAGCACCTCTTCGGCGCCACCGAGAGCGGCCGTACGTACCCCATCGCCCGCAACGAGCTCAACACGGGGACCGAGACCGAGCCGGAGTTCAGCGAGTTCACCGGGGTCGTCTTCTCACCCGACGGAAAGACCCTCTACGCCAACATCCAGGACCCGGGGCTCATGATCGCCATCACTGGTCCGTGGCGCCGCCGTCGCCCCCGCTGACCGCGAGGAGTTCGGCCAGCTCGCCCTCGTGCTCGCGGATCAGGTCGGCCACCGGCTCCTGCTCCCACCACGGCACGGGGGCGGCGCGCTCCGCGCACCAGGCGAGGGCCTCGGGCATGCTCGGCCGGTCGGCTGGGGCGGTGGCCAGGCAGGCGGCGAGGAAGCCGGGCCATTCGGCTCCCGGCACGCCGACGAGGTCGGGGCCGTCGTGCAGGGTCCGCTCGGTCACCTGCTCGGCGCTGCCCGACCCGAACGGATTGCGTCCCGTGCTGGAGAGCGCGAGGAGCGCCCCCAGCGCGAACACATCGGCGGGCGTGTCCGCCCGGCTGCCCGGCGTCAGCTCCTCGGGAGCGACGAAGCCGAGGAAGCCCGAGCCGGCGGGGTCGAGCCCGGCGGAGCGGCCGACGGTGCCGAAGTCGATGATCTTCGGGCCGCGATGGGTGATCAGGACGTGGGCCGGCTTGAGATCCAGGAGAGCGGGGCCCGCGCCGTGGATCGCCGACAGGGCCACGGCGATCGCCGAGCCGAACGTACCGAGGTCCGCCGGGCCCAGTGGGCCCGCCGTGGTGATGGCCTCCACGAGCGGCGGCCCCACGCAGAGCTCGGCCGCCAGCCAGGGCTGCTCGTCCTCCGTGCCCGCGTCGAACACCGTCGCGGTGAACGGCCCGCGGACGCGGAGGGCGGCGGCTGCCTCGCGGCGGAAGCGCTCACGGAACCGGGGGGCGGCGGTCAGCCGCTCGTGGACGGTCTTGAGCGCGACCAGCCGCCCGGCGGGGTCCCGTGCCAGGTGCACACGCCCCGTACCGCCCTCACCGATCAGCGAGATGGTGCGGTACTCCGCGCGCTCGGCCATGCCGTGGTCCCTCCGGTCGTACGCGATCGTGATCGTGAACCAGTGTCCCGGACGTCAGCTGCGACGCGTACACAGCACCTGTTTCGTGTGGCACTCCCTGCCCTTGCGACGCTTCCTCGCGCTTCCTCGTGCCTCGCGCCTCCCGCGCGGTTCCGCTAAAAACCCGTGGCGTAAAAGGAGCTTGCTCTCCTAAAGTCATGCACGCGTCCCGGTGCGCAGGCCGCGGCTACTTCCTTCCATGAAATTACGCCGCTGCCACATTCGATCTCGGGAGGCTCAGCAAATGGGGTGCCCGGTGCGCAGGCAACGGTTACTTCTTCGGAACAGCGGGTCGCGGGTTCGAATCCCGTCATCGACTTCGGGTCGGTGTAGCTCAGCGGATAGAGCAGCTGTCTAGTCCGTCGCCGACTTCTCGAACGACCTCGGGCACCCCATTTCAGCTGCGCTTCCCCCATGAATTCGGGGGAATTCAGATGTCTCGTTTCAATGCCCGGAAGAAAGCGTCCCGGGCCACCTCGCCCGTGAAGTCGACCGGGCAGGTCATCCCTACCCACGAAGGCGGCCGGGGGCACCTGCGCGACGCCCGGTCCGAGCTTTTCCTGCTCGCCGTCGCCAATTTCGTTTCGCAGCAGACCTTTTACGAGACCGGCGAGGCCAGGGACGACCGGTTCGCCGCGCTCGTACGTACGCTCGCCGTCCAGGACCCGGCGTGGACCGCCGGTCTGCTCGGCTGGCTGCGCGGCGAGGGCAACCTGCGTACCGCGTCGATCGTGGGCGCCGCCGAGTACGTCAAGGCGCGCCTCGACGCGTCCGCCGACGGCCGCGCCGCCGACCCCGAGGGCCCGACGAACCGGCAGGTCGTCGCGTCCGTCCTGCGCCGCGCCGACGAGCCCGGCGAGCTGCTCGCGTACTGGACCTCGGTGTACGGGCGAAATGTGCCGAAGCCCGTAAAGCGCGGCATCGCTGACGCCGTCCGCCGTCTTTACAACGACAGGTCGCTGCTGAAGTACGACACGGATTCCAAGGGCTTTCGCTTCGGCGACGTCCTGAACCTCGTGCACGCGGGCCCGGACCCCGCGAAGGCGCCGTGGCAGGGAGAGCTGTTCCAGTACGCCCTCGATCGCCGGCACCACCCGGAGACCGCCGTTCCGCCCGCGTCGAGCCGGACGCTGACCGCCCACCGGGTGCTGATGGACGTCCCGGCCGCCGAGAGGCGCGGCGTTGTCACCGCTCCCGGCGGGGCGGAGCGGCTCGCGGCGGCGGGCATGACCTGGGAGGCGCTCGCGGGCTGGCTGCAGGGGCCGATGGACGCCGCCGCCTGGGAGGCCGTCATCCCGTCGATGGGCGTGATGGCGCTGCTGCGCAATCTGCGGAACTTCGACCAGGCCGGGGTCTCGGACGAGGTCGCGGCCCGGGTCGCGGCGAGGATCTCCGATCCCGAAGCCGTGGCGAAGGCGCGGCAGTTCCCGTTCCGCTACCTCGCCGCGTACCAGCACGCGCCGTCGCTGCGCTGGGCCTACCCGCTGGAGCGGGCGCTCGGGCACTCGCTGGCCAACGTGCCCGCGCTGGGCGGCCGGACGCTGGTCCTGGTCGACCGCTCGGGGTCGATGTTCTGGTCGCCGCTCTCGGACCGTTCCGAGCTGAACCGGGCGGACGCGGCGGCGGTTTTCGGCGCGGCGGTGGCGATGCGGGCCGCCGACGCCGATCTGGTCGAATTCGGCACATCCAGCGCGTCCGTTGCGTACCGCAGGGGCGAGTCGGTGCTGAAGGTCCTGGAGCGCTTCGGCGACCTCGGCGGCACCAACACCGCCGAGGCCGTGCGCCGTCACTACCGCAAGCACGACCGCGTGCTCATCGTCACTGACGAGCAGGCCGCGCCCGGAGTCCGGGGCGGCCCGGCCGGGCTGATTCCGGCGAACATTCCGGTCTACACCTGGAATCTCGCCGGGTACCGGGCCGGTCACGCTCCGTCCGGAACACCTGGTCGGCACACCTTCGGCGGCCTTACGGATGCGGCCTTCCGCATGGTGCCGCTGCTGGAGGCCGGGAGGGCCGCCGACTGGCCCTGGGTGAAGTGATCATGGACGGGCATGGCGTGGCGGCCTCGCGGGGCGCATACTCTCAACTAATGACAAAGTCAGCCGGAGCCCGGCGCTACCTGCCGTCCAGTCCCTTCAACGTCCCCGCCGCGGACGCCCCCCCGATCGAGGTTTTCGAGGTGGGCGACCGGGTTTCCCATGATCAGTTCGGACTCGGGAGGATCATCGCAGTCGAAGGAGATGCAGCGGTTCTCATCGACTTCGCAGGGCGGCAAGGCCGCATCCTGAGCCCCTTCACCAAGCTGACCAAGCTCTAGATCCCCTCCGGCGCGCGAGCGCTAGAGGGCCTGGGCTGCCGGCTTGACCATGCCGCGAACGGTGCGACTCTTCACGAAGTCGCCCATCGCGGTCATTTCCCATTCTCCAGAGAACTGCTTGATCAGCTTTGCCATCATGACCCCCGTCTGCGGCTCGGCGCCCGTCAGGTCGAAGCGGACCAGTTCCTCACCGGTCGCCGCGTCCAGCAGTCGGCAGTAGGCCTTCGCCACCTCGGTGAACTTCTGTCCCGTGAAGGAGTTCACCGTGAACACGAGGCCCGTCGCCTCCGGGGGGATGCGGCCGAGGTCGACGGTGATCGCCTCGTCGTCGCCCGCTCCCTCACCGGTGAGATTGTCACCGGAGTGCTTGACCGCGCCGTTCAGGATCGACAGCTTGCCGAAGTAGCAGCTGTCGAGGTGCTTGCGGTTCCCGTCGTACGCGATGACGGACGCGTCGAGGTCGATGTCCTTGCCCCGGAACGCCGGCTCCCAGCCAAGCCCCATCCTGACCTGGGACAGCAGCGGCCGGCCGCCCTTGACCAGTGAGACCGTCTGGTTCTTCTGGAGACTGACCCGGCCCTTGTCGAGGTTGATCTTCCCGCTCGCGGCAGGCGCCGCGGGCGGGGCGGCGGGGGCCGCAGGAGCCGCGGGGGCGGCCGCGGCCCGCGGGTCGGCCACCGGAGGCGCGGAAGGCGCCATGGGGGCCTGAGCGGCCGCGGGAGCGGCCGGAGCGGCGGGCTCCTCCACCGAGACGCCGAAGTCCGTGGCGATGCCGGCGAGCCCGTTGGCGTACCCCTGGCCGACCGCGCGCACCTTCCACGCGCCGTTGCGGAGGTAGATCTCCACGATCACCAGCGCCGTCTCGGAGCCGAGCTGCGGGGGTGTGAACGTAGCGAACGCGGCGCCGTCGTCGGCGCCCCGCACGGTGGCGGTGGGCTCGATGCCCTGGAAGGTCTGGCCCGCGGCGTCGGGGCTCGCCGTGACCACGATCTTCTCGATGCCCGGCGGTACCGCCGAGGTGTCCACCACGATCGCGTCCGGGGCGGTGCCGCCGCCGGAGCGGTAGGTGACACCCGGCCCGGCCGGCTGGTTGTAGAAGATGAAATCGTCGTCCGAGCGGACCTTGCCGTCAGCGGTGAGCAGCAGGCCCGATACGTCGAGCCGCACCGGGGCGGCAACGTCCACGGCCACGCGGGCGGTGGGAAGCGGAATGTTCGAGCCAGGCGTCATTGCGGTCATGCCAAAGCTAACGACCGGCACGCCTTTGCCGTTCCCTTACCGTCACCCGTTTACTGTCACCTGTTGCGCGGGTGATTCCTCGCGGCCCGCTCGTTGCCGTGCTTGTACGCCCCTGTCCAGCGGGCCATGACGAGCTGTCCGTCCCCCGCCGCGACCTCGGCCAGGAACTTTTCCGCGCGGGCTCCCCGCAGGCGGCCGGCGGTGCGACCCTGGTGCGTGATCACGACTTCGCCGTCGCCGAACGGCTCGTAGCTGAATCCATGAGGGCGTGGCATGCGGGCATGATGCCCGCTGTCCGCTCGCCGAGTCGCGTGATTTTCAGTGGGGCCACAGCGGCGGACTGGTGCAGAACGGACCGCCCAGGTTCGCGTGGTCCGGGTTGGCCGGGTCGAGTTCGCCCTGGTCCGCGATGAGCTTCTGCGCGTACTGCTCGGAGTCGTCCCGGGGCTCGTACCCGATGGCCCGGGCGGACTCCAGGTCCCACCACAGGCGTGTGTTGGCGGAGGATCCGTAGACGACACGGTGGCCCACGTTCTCAGCGGTGAGCGCGGCGTGGAAGAGGCGGGCGCCGTCCCCCGGGCTGAGCCAGATCGACAGCATCCGCACCGAGCTGGGCTCCATGAAGCAGGAGCCGATCCGCACCGACACGGTCTCGACGCCGTGCAGGTCCCAGTAGAGCTGCGCCAGGTCCTCGCCGAAGGCCTTGGAGAGGCCGTAGAACGTGTCGGGGCGGTGCGGGGTCTCGACGGGGATGAGCGGTGCCCCCTCCGCCGGGACCGGGGTGAAGCCGACCGCGTGGTTGGACGAGGCGAAGACGATCCGGCCGACGCCCTCCTCGCGGGCCGCCTCGTAGAGGTTGTACGTCCCCTCGATGTTGGAGCGCACGATCTTCTCGAACGGCGCCTCCAGCGAGATGCCCGCGAGATGGATCACCGCGTCGACGCCGCGCACGGCCTCGCGCAGCGCCCCCTTGTCCGCCAGATCGGCGGTCACCGCGTCCGGTTCGCCTTCTATGGGCGTGGCGTCGAAGAGGCGCAGCGCGTAGCCGTACGCCGGAAGGAGGCCGCGCATCAGGGTGCCGAGACCTCCTGCGGCGCCGGTCAGCAGGACGGTGCGGGGTGCGGGCATCGGCAGGTCTCCTCGTGGCGCGGTACGCGGGTACGCGATGGTCGGCATGGGCCGCAAGGGGCAACAGCGCCATAGTCGCATCCATGGACTGCATTCACATGCGTGGACAAGTTAGGGAGTGGTGGCGAACCCCGTCAAGTGTCGCGCGGAGGCGCCGGATCCGCTCCGGCATTGGTGTTTCTTGTCTTGACCGTCCCCTAGTGGCTGCTTTAGCGTGGCGGCGTTCAGGGATATAGACGCGGATCATAATTGTGCACGCACAGGGAGCGCCCGTGACCTCAGCCCCGCTCGCCGGCCGACTCGACGGCCTGCTCTTCTTTCCCGTCACCGCGTACGGGCCGGACGGCGGCCTCGACGTCGACGCTTTCCGCGCACATGTACGGCGCGGCATCGAGGCCGGCGCCGCAGCCGTGTTCGCCTGCTGCGGCACCGGAGAATTCCACGCCCTGACGCCGGAGGAATTCCGCACCTGCGTCGCCGCCGCCGTGGAAGAGGCGGCCGGCCGGGTCCCCGTCGTCGCCGGAGCCGGATACGGCACCGCGCTCGCCGTCCGGTTCGCGAAGGCAGCCGAGGAAGCGGGCGCCGACGGGCTGCTCGCCATGCCCCCGTACCTCGTCGTCGCCGACCAGGCGGGGCTGCTGCGCCACTACACCGAACTGGCCGCCGCGACTTCCCTGGACGTCATCGTCTACCAGCGCGACAACGCCGTCTTCACCCCCGAAACGGTCGTCGGACTCGCGCGCGTGCCCGGCATCATCGGACTCAAGGACGGTCACGGCGACCTCGACCTGATGCAGCGCATCATCGGCGCCGTACGCCGCGAACTGCCGGAACACCCCTTCCTCTACTTCAACGGCCTGCCCACCGCAGAACTCACCGGGCTCGCCTACCGGGGCATCGGCGTCACCCTCTACTCCTCGGCCGTCTTCTGCTTCGCGCCCGACATCGCGCTCGCCTTCCACCGGGCCCTGAACTCCGGCGACGACGACACGGTAAACCGCCTGCTCGACGGCTTCTACGGCCCGCTCGTCGAACTGCGCAACCTGGGCCGCGGATACGCCGTCTCGCTCGTCAAGGCGGGCGTGCGTCTCACCGGCCCGGACGTCGGCGAAGTGCGGCCGCCGCTGAGCGAACCGGACCCCGCGCACGTCAAGATGCTGGCCGAGCTCGTCGAGCACGGCCGGGCCCTGATCGGCGCCGGCGCCGGAGGCACCGAGAGCGGCAACGGCGGCAACGGCGACGGCGCGCAGGCGTGAAGGCCGCCGTTTTCCTCTACCCGTGGGACGTCGTCGGCGACCCGGACGCCGCCGCCCGCATCGCTGACCTCGGCGTCCAGCAGGTCACCCTCGCCTCCGCCTACCACGCGACCCGGGCCCTCACCCCGCGCCACCCCCGCCACCGCGTCGTCACCGCCGAACACGCCGCCGTGCTCTACCCCGTCGACGAGGACCGCTGGTCGGGGAGGAGCCTGCGGCCGTACGCCGCCGGGAGCTGGGCGCCCACCGCCGACCCGTACGGCGAGGCGGCCGAAGCGCTCGCGGCGGCCGGGCTCGACGTCCGTTCCTGGGTCGTCCTCGCCCACAACTCCCGCCTCGGTGCCGACCGTCCGGACACCTCCGTCGTCAACGCGTACGGCGACCGCTACCCCTGGGCGCCCTGCATCGCCCAGCCCGCCGTGCGCGGCTACCTCACCGGCCTCGCGGCGGAGGCGGCCGTACGCCCCGGCGCGCACGGCACCGAGCTGGAGTCCTGCGGGTGGTACGGCCTGGCCCACCTGCACGCGCACGACAAGACCGCGGGGGTGGCGTTCGGGGACGCGGCGCAGTACCTGATGTCGCTCTGTTTCTGCCCGGACTGCCGGACCGGGTACGGCGAACACGGTCTGGACGCGGGGGAGCTGCGGGGGTCCGTACGCCACGCCCTCGGCCCCGCCTGGGACGCCGGATCGTCCGACGCCGGATGGCAGGCGGTCGAGAAGCTGATCGGCGCCGCACCCGCCGCCGCGACCCTCGCGTGGCGCACCCGCACCGCCCGTACGCTCCAGGAAGCGGCCGTCGCCGCGGTACGGGCCGACGCGCCCCCCGGGTTCCAGGTGCTGCTGCACGCCGATCCGTCGGCGTACCACTGCGGGGCGAACGCCGGTGTCGATCCCCGGCACATCCTCGGGGTCGCGGACGGTGTGGTGGTGCCGTGCGCCGGCGGCCCGGAGCTGCTCGCGCCGTTCGTGGAGCACAGCGGTCCCGGCGCCGCCACCGTCGTCGCCGCCAACCTCGGCGTCGTCTCCGGCATGGGCGGAAGCCCCGCCACGCTCGCCGACGACGCCGCCCGCGCGGCGGCGCTCGGCGCGGACGAGCTGCGGCTGTACCACGCCGGACTGGCTTCCGACGCCGACCTCAGGCTCGTACGCGCCGCCCTGCGGTAGAGGCGGTCGGCGGGGCATCCGAGGTGGGGGCGCGGGATCCGCTGACGCCGTATCCGGGCTCGCGGCGCTCCGGAGCGGTTCCTGGACCACCTTCCTGGACCACCGGCACCCGGCACCCGGGTTGGTTTCCGGCCAACGTGTCGATTAAGTTAGGCCAGCCTTACCTAAAACTACGTGACTGAAACCAGCGGAATCAGATGGGGAACAACGTGAGCACCGAGGTCTTCCGGGACGCCTGGGGAATTCCCCATCTCCGCGCCGGCACCGCGCACGAGCTCGCCTTCGCGCAGGGCCGCAACGCCGCCACCGACCGCGCCTGGCAGATCGAGGTCGAGCGGCACCGCTCGCAGGGCACCACCGCCGCCTTTCTCGGCCCCGACGCCGTCGCCTGGGACGTGTTCGCGCGCCGGTCCCGGCTCGACGACACCGCCCGGCGCTGCTTCCGCGCGCTCGACGCGGACACCGCCACGTGGATCACGCGTTACGTCGACGGGGTCAACGCCGGGTTCCCCGAAGGGGCGCTCCGCGCGCCCGAGTTCGCCGCCACCGGACTGGCCCCGGGGAAGTGGGAGCCGTGGACGCCGCTCGGCATCTGGCTGTCCACCCACATCCTGTTCGCCGGCTTCCCCACCAAGCTGTGGCGCGACGAGGTCGCCCGCAGACTCGGCGACGAGGCGATCACCCTGTTCGCCACCGACGGCCCCGGCACCTCCGGCAGCAACGGCTGGCTCGTCAGCGGCGAGCGCACCGCCGGCGGTGCTCCGCTGATCGCGGGAGACCCGCACCGGTTCATCGAAGACCCGGGCGTCTACCAGCAAGTACGCCTCGCGTGCCCCGAGTTCGACGTCGTCGGCCTCGCCGTCCCCGGCATCCCCGGCATCGCCCACTTCGGCCACGCCTCCACCGTGGCGTGGGCCATCACCAACGCCATGGCCGACTACCAGGACCTCTACCGTGAGCGACTGCGGCGCACCTCCGACGGCGCCGGTGTGGAGGCCCTCGGCCCGGACGGCTGGCGGCCCGCCATCGCCCACACCGAGACCATCGAGGTGGCCGGCGGCGACCCGGTCGAGACCGAGGTCGTCGAGACGGAGCGGGGCCCGGTCGTCATCGGCGGCCCGGGCGAAGCCCTGACGGTCAGCCTGCGCTGCCCGACGCGCGTGTACGAGGACCTCGGCTTCGCGGCGCTGCCCGCGCTGCTGAGGGCGCGCACCGTCGCCGATGTGGACCGGGCGTTCGAGCGGTGGGTCGAGCCCGTCAACGTCGTACAGGCCGCCGACACCGAGGGCGGGCTGCTGCACCGGGTGGCGGGCCGGGTGCCGCTGCGCCACCGCGACAACGGGCTGCGCGTCGTACCGGCCTGGGAGGCGGCGTACGCCTGGCGCGGTGAGGACCTGCCGCTGCCCCGCGCCGACGTCGACGGCGTTGCGGTGATGGCGAACCAGCGGGGCCTTGCCGCGCCGCTCGGCGTCGAGTTCGCGCCGCCGTACCGGGCCGACCGCATCGGGCAGCTGCTCGGCGGATCGAAGGCGTGGACCGCCGACGGCATGGCGGGCATCCACACCGACACGTACCTCGCGTCCGCCCGGCCGCTGCTCGAAATGGTCGTGGGCCTGCGAGGACTCAGCGCGCGGGGCGCGCGGCTGCGGGAGCGGCTCCTGGCATGGGACCGCCGGATGGAGGCCGGCAGCACCGACGCCACGGTGTACGCCGCGGTACGGACGGAGGTGGTGCGGCGGATCGCGGCCCACCCGGACCTGGCCGCACTGACCGAGCCGGTGGCGGACCCGGCGTACCCCGGGATCTTCCTGCCCTGGCTGGCCCTCACCTCGCGCGTCGGCTTCGCGCTGGAGACCCTGCTGACGACCGGTCTGCTGCCCGGCATCGACAGACCCGGCATCGTCGCGGCGGCCGTCGAGGCCGTCGCCGCGACCGACACGGAGCCGGCCGCCTGGGGCGACGTACACCGCCTCGCGCCGTGGCAGGCGCTGCCCTCGGTGCCGCCCGGCGGGTGGCCGGGGGTGGCCGGGGACCACGACTGCGTGCTGTCCACCTCGAGCGTCCCCGGTGTGACCGACCGCTGCGCGCGGGGGCCGGCCGCCCGCTACGTCTGGGACCTCACGCGACGCGAGGACAGCCTCTGGGTGGTGCCGCTCGGCGCGTCCGGCGTCCCGGGCGACACGCACCACCACGACCAACTGCCCTTGTGGCTGCGGGGCGAACTCGTACCCGTCACCACTGACTGGAACCGTCTGACCAAGGAGTCCCGATGACCACGCCCCTCACCGCCGAGCCCGTGTACGAGCAGGAGATCGACGGCTTCGGGACGGTCCGCCTCGTCCCGGTGGATCCGGCGCGCGACGCCGGGCTGCTGCACGGCTGGGTCACCGAGGAGCGGGCCCGGTTCTGGGGCATGGGCGAGGCGACGCGCGAACAGGTCGAGGAGATCTACGCGCACCTGGACTCGCTCACCACGCACCACGGGTACCTGGTCCTGCGGGACGGCGTCCCCGTCGCGCTCTTCCAGACGTACGACCCCGAGGCCGACCGGGTCAGCGAGTGCTACGACGTACGGCCGGGGGACTTCGGGGTGCACATCTTCGTCGGCCCTGCCGGCGGCGCGGCGCCGCAGCGCGGCTTCACCGCGAACGTCCTGGCGGCGGCGACGGGCTTCGTGTTCGCGGACCCGGGCGTTGAGCGCCTCGTGGCGGAGCCGGACGCGCTCAACGTCAAGGCGGTGGCGCGGCTGGAGGGGGTGGGGTTCGAGCTGGGGCCGGAGATCGTGATGCCGGAGATCGATCTCCCGGAGGTCTTCCTCCCGGAGAAGCGGGCCCGGCTGGTCTTCCTCACCCGCGCGGCCTACGAGGCGTCCCGCGCGGCGTGAAGGGGTCCGGGGCGGGCGACGGGTACACGTAGGGAAGAGCCGAAAAGATGCCCCCGGCACACCGATGAGTTCCCCGGCGGCCGGCGGTCATCACTGCGCAGGCATCGTCCGCTCACCGGAGGCAGCGCCATGACCGCCCATGACCCCACGCCCGGCATCCTCGACTTCGAACCGGCCGCCCGCCAGGTCGCCCACCTGCTCGAAGGGGTCAAGGACGATCAGCTCTCCGCCCCCACACCCTGCGAGAAGTACGCCGTACACCACCTCCTGGCCCACCTCGTCGGCCTCACCGCCGCCTTCCGCGACGCGGCGGGCAAGCGGCTGGGGCCGACGACGGACACCGCTCCCGGCGTCGGCATGCCCGTACTCGACGACGACTGGCGCACCCGCCTTCCACGCCAGCTCGACGAGCTCGTGGCGGTCTGGCGCAGGCCGGAGGCCTGGCAGGGCATGACCCGGGCGGGTGGCGTCACGCTGCCCGGGGAGGTCGCGGGGCGGGTCGCCCTGAACGAGATCGTCGTGCACGGGTGGGACCTGGCCCGTGCCACCGGCCAGCCGTACGCACCCGACGTCGCCGCCCTTCAGTCGTCGTACGAGCTGCTGGAGCCGACCGGCGACTCCCCGGGCGACGACGGGATCTTCGGAGCGCCTGTCGACGTACCGCAGGACGCGCCGCTCCTCGACCGGGTCGTCGGGCGCGCGGGCCGCAGTCCGTCCTGGTCGGCTTGACCTTCGACGCGCGGACGCTCGTGGCGGCGGTCAGCCGGCCCAGCGGCCCGAGAGGAAGGTGATGGTGAGGACGGTCGACAGGGGCGTGACGACACACACGTACGCGCTCCGCACCCAGGGCCGGCGCAGGCTCCACGCGGCCAGGAGCACCCACATCGGCCACCACAGGAGCGTGGCGCGCGGGATGGAGGTGTACCAGTACGAGGTGCCGAGCGCCCACAGGCTGAGCCCGATGTACGCGGCCTCCGGCCAGCTGCGCCGTCTCATCAGGACGCCGAGCAGGAGCAGGCCGACGGCCATGGTCACGAGTTCGGCCTGGAACATGACGGCGTAACCGGTGGACTGCGTGTGGGCGAAGGCGGCCTTCCAGGTGTGATGCCACGCCTCCCAGGGGGCGTGGAAGTCGCGGTACCAGCCGCGCTCCTGGGCGTGGCTCCAGGCCATCCAGTCGCCGGTGTGCGTGTGCAGGAACCAGGTGTAGAGGACGGCCGGGAGCCCGGGCAGCGCGATCCACGGAATCGAACGCCACTGCTTGCGGAGGTCTGTCGCGGCGACGAAGTGGACCGCGATCGCCGCCGCGAGGAACAGCCCGCTGACCCGGACGCCGGTGGCCAGGCAGGCCAGAATGCCCGCGAGTGGCCAGTTGTGGCGACGGGCGGCGAGCCAGGCGGGCAGGGCCAGGGCGAGGAAGAGCGACTCGGTGTAGCCGGCGGCCAGGAACACCGCGCACGGAGAGAGCAGGAAGAACAGCACGGTCCGCTGTCCGAGGACGCCGTCGCCGGCGGGCAGATGGAGGCGGGCCGTCCGGGCGAGTGCCAGGACGGCCACGGCGCCCGAGACGAAGGAGATCAGCAGACCGGCGACCGTCCAGTCGGGGATCACGACGTGCACGGCGCGCAGGACGAGCGGGAAGCCGGGGAAGAACGCCTCCCTGTTGTCCCAGTCGTCCTTCCATGGTCCCGCCCCGCCGGGGAAGTAACCTTCCTGCGCTATGTGCAGGTAGTGCCACCAGTCCCACTGGCCCCACGAAGACAGCGTCGTCCCGGCGTCCCTGGTCTTGCGGTCCTCGGGAAACAGCCACCGCGCGCAGTAGGCGGTGGTCCAGATGCCGGCCCGGGTGAGCACGTACAGCAGCAGGACGTTGCGGTCGTCGGGCCCGAGCGCGATCCCGTTCCCCGGCCCTGGCAGGCGCCGACGCAGGCGCCGGAGCCCGGACGCGGCCGTGGGGTCGGTGGCTGTGGATTCTCCCCGTATGGGAGTGCGGGCGGGCTGTGCTGGGGGCCGCAGCGGGGTGGCGGTGGCCATGTCGTACTCCTGGTGCGGGCATCGGGGTCGGGGCATCGGGGCATGCGGGATCGCCCTGCGGCGATACGGCGATGCGGCGGGCAGGGGAGGGGAGGGGTGGTCAGCGCGGCCCGGTGAGGGTCAGTCCCCGGGCGGCGGGCTCAGCGGGCGCCCGACGCCGTATGTGACGGGCTGTCGGACGTTTCCCCGGTCGGTGATTCCGTCGGTGTTCCCGACGGTGTCCCTGTCGATGTCCCGGACGGCGCTTCCGGGGGCTCCGAAGTCGCCGGGGGAGTGGTGCGCGAAAGGGACGACGACGAGGAGGGGAGGGGGGAGGAAGACGGCAACTCCGAAGGGAGACCGGACGGAGGGCCGGACGGAAGACCGGACGGGGTGGAAGCGGGGACGGTGCTGCCGGGGACGTCGCCCGGCAGCAGTGCCGTCACCGCCGCGGCAGTGGAACCGGCGAGGGCGAAACACGCGGTGGCGGCCACGGCGGCCAGGCGGCGCCGGTGGCGCCGGCTGCCGCGCTCGGAGATCACGGCGGCGGGCACGGGCCGCGCGCGGTCCTGCCCGGCGGCGGCCGCGTTCTTGAACACGTTGCTCAAAGGGTCGGGGGACTCAGGCACCGTAGGCCTCCTCAGCGCGCGGATCCTGCAGAAGGTGGGAGAGCGCGGCCCGGCCCCGGGCCAAATGCGTCTTGACCGTGCCGGTGGACAGGCCCGTCTCGGCGGCGATCTGGACGACCGTCAGGTCGCACAAGTAATGCAGGGTCACCGTCCGCCGCTGTTTGGGCGGGAGTTCGCGCAGTGCTGATACCAGCGCGACCTGCTCGGGGCCTGGTCCCGGGTCGGACGGCGGGCCGCCGCGCCGCTGCCAGGCGTCCGCCGAGCGCCGGTGCACACGCCATCTGCTCACCGCCAGCCGCCAGGCCACCGTGCGGATCCACGCCTCGGGTTCGCCGCCGCCGTCGAGCTGCCGCCGCCGGCTCCAGCCCCGGACGAAGGCCTCCTGCACGACGTCCTGGGCCTCGTGCAGGTCGCCGAGCATCACGTACAGCTGCCCGATGAGACGGGACGCCGTATGTGCGTAGAACTCTTCAAACTCCTCGACGGTCAACGACCACTCCTGGATCTCTTCGGTCTCATCGGGCATACGCCCGGGAGCCCGCATCCGGTTGACACGGAAGTCAAAGATCCGGAGTGAGGCCGATCACAGTACGAAAGCGCATACCATGCGGCGCGTCGCATCCATCGCATCATCTCCGACCGAGGGGACTTCAGCGTGCGCACCAAGGTCCTGCCTTCCCTGCTCTGTGCCGGCCTCATAGCGGCGTCCGGTCTGCTGGCCGGTTCACCCGCCGTCGCCGGTTCCCGTTCCGCCGCATCGGTTCCGTCGGCCGACATCCGCGAAAAGCTGGAGCGCATCCCCGGACTGACGGTCGTTTCGGTGGCCGACAAGGGCGGATTCCCCCTCTACACGCTGACGCTGGCCCAGCCCGTCGACCACCGCGAGCCCGGCAGTGGGACCTTCCAGCAGAGATTCACGCTCTGGCACAAGGCCGAGACGGCGCCCGTCGTGCACTACACCGGCGGTTACGGGCTGTCCTCCGGGACCCGCGAGATCACCGCGCTGCTCGGCGCGAACCAGGTCAGTGTGGAGCACCGTTACTTCAACACCTCGCGCCCCGCCGACGTCGACTGGGACGACCTGAACGTCTGGCAGCAGGCGAGCGACGAGCACGCCATCGTCCAGGCGCTCAAGAGCATTTACCGGGCGAAGTGGCTCGGGACCGGCGCGAGCAAGGGCGGAATGACGCAGGTCTACCACGAGCGCTTCTACCCAGGCGACCTGGACGCGGTCGTCGCGTACGTCGCTCCGAACGACGCGAACAACCGCGACGACAACGTCTACGAGAACTTCTTCAGGACGGTCGGCACGCCCGAGTGCCGGACTGCCCTGGACGCCGTACAGCGCGAAATGCTCGTACGGCGCGACGCGATGCTGCCGCGCTTCGAGGCCACGTCCAAGGAGCAGGGCCTCACCTTCGAGTACCTCGGCTCGGCCGACCGCGCCTTCGAGTTCTCGGTGCTCGACCAGGTGTGGAACTTCTGGCAGAGCGGCACGTACACCGACTGCCCGTCGGTCCCCGACGCCAGGAAGGCGACCGACGACGAGCTGTACAAGTGGTCGCTCGACCACGGCCTGAGCATCTACTCGGACCAGGGCAACGGGGCCGAGGGCAGCGGCCCGTACTACCGGCAGGCGGCCTCCCAGCTCGGCTGGGCGGACCTGAGGTTCAAGCACCTGCGCGATGTCCGCAACTACCCGGACATCTACCAGCCCAACTCGGTGCTGCCCGCCGACATGCGCACCTCCTACAACGGCCGGATCATCAAGGACGTCGACCGCTGGGTGGCCACCCGGGGCGAGCGGATGATGTTCGTGTACGGGCAGAACGACCCGTGGAGCGCAGAGCAGTTCAAGCCCAGCAAGCACGACTCGCATCTCTACGTCGCGCCGGACACCAACCACGGCGCGCTCATCTCCAAGCTGACGCCGGACGAGCGGGCCCGGGCCGAGGCCACGGTGAAGCGGTGGGCAGGGCAGTAGTCGCAGGGCATGTAGGCGCAGGTGAGTAGTCGTCGGGCGGTGGGCGCGCCGGGAAGGTGGGCCGTCGGGCGGTGGGCGCGCCGGGAAGGTGGGCCGTCGGGCGGTGGGCGCGCCGGGCCGGTGGAAGGAACAGCCGGCCCGGCGCCCCGGGTCCGCGCGTCAGCGGCTGAGCGCCGCCCTCATCGTCCGCTCGGCGATGGGGGCCGCCAGGCCGTTGCCGCTGACCTCCGAGCGTGCCGCGCCGGAGTCCTCGACGACGACCGCGACCGCCACCTCCTTGCCGGTCGACCTGTCCTTCGCGTACGACGTGAACCAGGCGAACGGCGTCTCGCTGTTGTCGACGCCGTGCTGTGCTGTGCCCGTCTTACCGCCCACCTCGGCGCCGCCGATGCGGGCGTTCGTTCCCGTGCCCTCCTCGACTACCGTGACCATGGCGCTCCGCAGCTGCTCGGCGGTGGACGACGAGACGACCCGCTCGCCGCCGCCGTTCCCGAGATCCTCCAGGGTGTCGCCGTCGCCGTCCGTCACCTTGGAGACCATGTGCGGGGAGGCCAGCTCACCGCCGTTGGCGAGGGCCGCCGAGACCATGGCCATCTGGACCGGCGTCGCCGTCACGTCGAACTGGCCGATGCCTGTCAGCGCCGTCTGCGCCTTGTCCATGCCGTGCGGGTACACGCTCTGCGAGGCCCGCACCGGCACGTCGAGCTTCGCGGTGTTGAAGCCGAACTTCTCCGCCATCGCCTTCACCTTGTCCTGACCGAGGTCGACGGCCAGCTTCGCGAAGACGTTGTTGCACGAGTACTTCAGCGCGGTGCGCAGCGTCGCGTCCTCGCAGGGCGCGGACGCGTTCTCGTTCTTGAGGACGGTCCGGGTGCCGGGCAGCGTGTACGGGTTCGGGCTGTCCGTCCGCTCGTCGACCGACCCGTAGCGCCCGTCCTCCAGCGCGGCGGCGGCCACCACCAGCTTGAATGTCGAGCCCGGCGGCAGCGGCTGCCGCAGCGCCCGGTTGACCATCGGCTTGTCCTTGTCGCCCATCAGCCGCTGCCAGGCGTCGCCGTCCGTGGTGCCGCTGATCTCCGACGGATCGTACGAAGGTGTCGACACCATGCCCAGGATCCGGCCGGTCTTCGGGTCGATCGCGACGGCCGCGCCCTTCTTGTCGCCCAGCGCCTTGTACGCGGCCTTCTGCACGGCGGGGTCGATGGTCGTCACGACGTCACCGGGGTCGCTCTGCTTGCCCATGACCAGGTCGGCCGGGTTCTTCAGCCGGGTGTCGGTCCCGTCGAGGACGTTGCTGTAGATGCCTTCGAGCTGGGTGGCTCCGTACGCCTGCGAGCTGTAGCCGGTGACGGCCGAGTAGAGCTCGCCGTCCGTGTAGGTCCGCTTGTACTCGAGATCGCTCCCCTCCGTCTTCTTCGATCCGGTGACCGGCGAACCGGCCACGATGATGTTCCCGAGCGGCTGCGCGTACTGCGCGATGACGTTCCGCCGGTTGTGCTTGTCGTCCGCGAGGGCCTGGCCTTCGTACGCCTGCACCCAGGTGATGCGCACCAGCAGGGCGAGCACCATCAGCAGGCAGAAGACCGAGGCGTGCCTGATCGTTTTGTTCATCCCGTACGGGAGACGAGCGGGGCGGCCGGTCAGGTTCCCCTATGTCGCGTTTCTCATAGAA
Organism: Streptomyces sp. NPDC055287; assembly: GCF_053646035.1. Lineage (NCBI taxonomy): Bacteria > Bacillati > Actinomycetota > Actinomycetes > Kitasatosporales > Streptomycetaceae > Streptomyces > Streptomyces sp. NPDC055287. The sequence goes on from NZ_JBSHNE010000011.1 coordinate 167,949, forward strand.
TCCTCATCTCCGGGGCCGCTCAGCGCGGTGTGATGAAGCCCGACTCGTACGCCGCGATCACCGCCTGTGTACGGTCGCGGGCCCCCGTCTTCGCCAGCACGGCCGCCACGTGGCTCTTGGCCGTCGCCGGGCCGACCCGCAGCCGGTCCGCTATCTCCGCGTTCGTCAGGCCCGTCGTCATCAGCCGCAGCACCTCTGCCTCTCGCTCGGTCAGCCGCGCGGCCCAGGGCGGCGGCGCGGCGGGCCGGCGCCTGGCGTGCTCGGCGGCCAGGCCGCGCACGGCCGCCGGGAAGAGCAGCGAGTCGCTGCGCGCGACCAGCCGCACCGCCTGGACCAGATCCTCGGCGGCAGCGCGCTTGAGCAGGAACCCGGCCGCGCCGGCATGCAGCGCGTCGTACACGTAGGAGTCGTTCTCGAAGGTGGTGACGACGACGATGCGCGGGGGCGCTTCCATGCCCCCGAGGATCTGCTCAGTGGCACGGATGCCGTCGATCTCCGGCATGCGTACGTCCATCAGCACCACGTCGGGCCGCAGCTCGCGCACCACCGACACGGCCTCCGCTCCGGTCGACGCCTCACCCACGACCTCGAGGTCGGGCTCGGCGTCGAGGATGACACCCAGCGCGGTGCGGACCATGCGCTCGTCGTCGGCGAGCACGACCCTGACCGGCGCGTTCATCGCTCTCCTCGGGCGCCGCCGCCGACGGGCAGCCGGGCCGTGAGCCGCCACACGTCGCCGTGCGGTCCCGCTGCGGCGTGGCCGCCGAGCAGGGTGGCCCGCTCGGCTATGCCGGGCAGGCCCCGGCCACCCCCGGGGCGTACCACCGGAGCCCTGCCGGCCAGCGGGTTCTCCATCACTATCTCCAACTCCTCGCCGCTCAGGGCGATCCGTAGCGACACCGGCGCGGTGCCGCCGTGCCGAAGGGCGTTGCTGAGCCCTTCCTGGACGATGCGGTACGCCTCGCGGGACACCGGCTCGGGGGCCCGGGCGGCCGGATCGCCGTCCTGCGTGTACGCGACCTTCACGCCGCTGCGCGCCAGCAGATCGTCCAGTACGCCGAGTGTCGGACCCGGCAGGTCACCGCCCGCGTCCTCGCCCTGACGCAACAGGCCGAGCACAGCGTCCAGTTCGCCCACCGTGCGCCGAGTGGTCTCCTCGATCGCCGTCAGCGCCTCCCGTACGAACTCCACATCACTGTCCAGCACCCTGCGCGCGGCGCCCGCCTGGAGGGTGACCGCGCTCAGCGCGTGCCCCACCGAGTCGTGCAGCTCGCGGGCCAGCCTGTTGCGGACGGCGAGATCCGCGGCACGCCGCTCCACCGCCGCCAGCCGGTCGGCCGGGGTCGGCCCGAGCAGCACCGGTGCCAAGCCGGCCAGCAGCCCACCCGCGAGGGCCGCGCACGCCGCCAGCGCCACCAGCATCGCGATCCCGGCGACCGGGGCGAGCGCCATCGCCCACGCGTGGTCGAGGACTTCGGGAAGGCCGAGCGGGGTGTCGCGCAGCCAGTTCACCAGGGGCAGGACGATCAGTACGCCCGCGAGGGGCGGCACCGCGAGCGTCATGCCGCTGATGATTCCGCCGAGCCCCAGATGCAGCGTGAACCAGCCCGCGGTCCGTACCCGCGCCGCCCTGGACCGGGCGGGCCCGTCGGCCAGACTCCCGCCGGGCACCCTGCACAACGCCCGTACGGCGCCCACCGACAGGGGCCTCACCAAAGGGAAGAACGCGGTGAGGGCGGCGACGGGCAGCGCGACGCCGAAGGCGGCGAACTGCAGGGAGGCGGAGGTGAAGACGTTCCGGTTGCCGATGAACGGGCCGACGAAGACGCTGCCGAGGAGGAAGTACGGCATCGACAGCGCGCCGCCGAGGATCAGATGGATCCAGCGCAGCCGGGCCCGCGCCCCGAACAACCGCTTCACGCCGCGCGTCCCCGTATCTGTCCCCGCACCAGGCCCTCTGCCCGGCCCTCCGCCCGTCCCCCTGCCCTTCCGCCCTGCCCGCGCCGCCGAAGAAAGGAGGTGCCGGTGGCCAGGACGACGAGACCGGCGATCACCTGGACAGCGTAGGTCAGCAGCATCAGCGAGGTGGCCTGATCGGCCCCATCGGCCGCGGGCATCGCGGAGGCGGTGAGCAGCCAGCCGCCCCAGCAGCCGAGGGCGCCCGAGCCCACCCAGGCGAGCGCCAGCGGCGTCCGCACCGCCAGACCGTGACCCCGCCTCAGGGCGAGCGTCAGAACGCCGGCCACCGTGACGGCGGCGAACAGGACGTAAGTCCCTTCAAGAAGATAGAAATCCGTTGTACGCCCCTCGGCCCGGCCCTCGCTGAGCCCGGTGGCCGAACCGGCGGCCCACATCGCGTGCGGTACGGCGGCAAACACCGCGAGCACGGACCCGGCCACGCCTGCCGCCCTCAGCCGGGGCCCGACGGCGGACTCGGGCAGCTCCCCGACGGTGCCCCGCCACAAGTGGCACCACCGGTCCCGTGCGTACCAGGCGAAGAGGATGCCCAGCGCGATGGCCTGGACGATGAAGCCGGTGTACACGACGCCGAAGACCCATTCGGCGAGGAACGGTTCGCCGGCGGCCGGTGTGCTTTCGGCACTGGTGAACACCTTCACCAGCACCTGGAGCGGAAACCCGGTCACGATCGGTGTCAGCAGTCCTGTCGCCACCCACATCGGCAGCGCGAGGAGCCACGCCGGGACGCGCCTGCCCCAGTCCTGCGTCAGCAGCAGGGCCAGGACGACGACGGCCGCGTCCATCAGCACCGTGGCGCTGTTGGCGGCGGCCATCAGGCCGGGGCGGTCGAGGAGCACACTGCCGTCCGGGATTCCGATGCGGCTGCCGGCGATCCAGGCGACCTTGAGCGCGACGTACGGGACGCAGGAGATGACGGCGGCCGCGCGCAGCATGGCGCGCGTGCGGCCGACGGGGGCCGGGCGAAGTCCCCGGGGCGTGGAAGCGGGCGTGGTCTCTGTCATGACACCCACGCTCCCGGACCGGCCGCCGCCGCACCTCCCGCGCAGCGGTGAACCGCCTCCCCCGCGCGGGGGAGAACGCTCAGCCGGTGAGGGTGAGGACCACCTCGTCGATCTCCTCCCCGCGGGCGTTCGCGAACCCCCGGTCGTGCCCGGTGACCGTGAACCCGCACTTCTCCAGCACGCGCACCGACCCGCTGTTGTCCGCGGCGGCCCGTGCGAACAGCGGCCGCTCCGGGACGAGTTCGAGCAGCTCGCGCAGAGCGGCGGTGGCCACGCCGCGGCCCCAGTGGGCACGGTCGATCCAGTACGTCACCTGGAGGTCGCCCGGTTCTCCGTACACGCAGACGCTGCCGACTGCCTCGCCGTCGGCGAGCACGGTCCGTACCACGTACTCGGCGATGTTGCGCTTCCAGTGCGCGTCGAACCTGGCCCGGTCCACGGGGTCCGCCGGGCCGAAGGCAGCCATGCGCTTCGCCTCCGGGTCCTGGAACTGGGTGAAGAACAGATCGAGGTCACCCGGCCGCACCTCGCGCAGCGTCACGGCGAGAGTCACGTCAGAGCCTCCGGGTGGCGAGCGTCAGCCGATCCCGTGCGTCGAACAGGGCGTCCTTGACCATCTGTTCGTGCGCCGGGGTGAGCCGCGCGACCGGCACCGAGCAGCTGATCGCGTCGCGGGCCGGGGTCCGGTAGGGGATCGCCACGCCGAAGCAGCGCAGGCCCAGGGTGTTCTCCTCGCGGTCCACGGCGTACCCCCGCTCGCGGACGAGGTGCAGCTCCTGGATGAGCTTCTCGCGGTCGGTGATGGTGTGTTCGGTGAGCGCCGGCAGGGTCTCCGGCAGCAGCTTGCGCACCTGCTCGTCCGTGTGCGTGGCGAGCAGCGCCTTGCCGAGGGACGTCGAGTGCGCGGGCAGCCGGCGGCCGACGCGTGTGAAGGGGCGCAGGTAGTGCTGGGACTGGCGGGTCGCGAGGTACACGACATTCGTACCGTCGAGCCGCGCCAGGTGGATCGTCTCCGTCGTGTCGTCGGAGAGCCGGTCGAGCGTGGGGCGGGCGGAGGCCACGACCTCGTCGCCGTCGATGTACGACGTACCGACGAGCAGGGCGCGAACGCCGATGCCGTACCGCGTGCCCGTCGCGTCCGTCTCCACCCAGCCGAGCTCGACCAGCGTGCGCAGCAGCATGTAGAGGCTGGACTTGGGGTACCCGACGGCTTCCTGGACGGCAGCGAGGGAGTGCATGCCGGGGCGGCCGGCGAAGAATTCGAGCAACTCCACGGTCCGCACCGCCGATTTGACCTGCGCACCGCCCGTATCGGCAGTTGACATTGAGCCTCGCCCCTTCTTGACCACTCAGAACGTCCGTTAATAGAGTCCCAGCATATTCAGTATCAGGAACTCTGTTCAGAATATCGAACAGCTGGAAGGACGCCACGGTGGCAGCAACACCAGTCTGGAGTGTCGACCCCCGAACGGGGAAGCCGCGTGAGCAGGTCGCGGTCGAAGCCACAGTGGAGGAGGTCGACCGCGCGGTGCGGGCCGCGCACGCCGTTCGCCCCGCCCTCGCCGACCGCACGGCGCGGGCCGCCCTGCTCCGTACCGCCGCCGGGTTCCTCGACGAGGCCGCGCAGCACGTCGTGGAGGCGGCCGACGCGGAGACAGCGCTCGGCCCGACGCGGCTGACCGGCGAGCTCGCCCGCACCACGGCTCAGCTCAGGGCGTTCGCGGACGTCGTCGACGAGGGCGCCTTCCTGGACATCAGGATCGACCACGAGGACGGGACGAAGACTCCGCCCTGGCCCGACCTGCGCCGCTACAAGATCCCTCTGGGCGTCGTCGCCGTCTACTCCGCCAGCAACTTCCCGCTCGCCTTCTCGGTGCCCGGCGGCGACACCGCGAGCGCGCTCGCGGCGGGCTGCCCGGTCGTCGTCAAGGCGCATCCCGACCACCCCGCGACGTCGGAACTCTGCGCGTCCGTACTGCGCCGGGCGGCGGCCCGAGTGGGGCTCCCCGAGGACGTGGTGGTCCTCGTCCACGGCTTCGACGCGGGCGTCGAGCTGGTGCGGCACCCGCTGGTCGCGGCCGCCGGTTTCACCGGTTCGGTGCGCGGCGGCCGGGCGCTGTTCGACGCGGCGGCGGCCCGGCCCGCGCCGATCCCCTTCCACGGCGAACTCGGTTCCCTCAACCCGGTCGTGATCACAGCGGCCGCAGCCGAGGAGAGGGCCGAGCAGATCGGGGCCGGCCTCGCGGGCTCCATGACGCTGGGCGAGGGACAGTTCTGCACCAAGCCCGGCTTCGTCCTGGCGCCGGACGGTGAGGCCGGCGACCGGCTGCTGAAGTCCCTCACCGCGGCCGTCAGCGACACCGACCCGGGCGTCATGCTGGACCACCGCATGCGGGACGCGTTCCTCGCCGGTGTACGGGAACGGGCCGAGCTCCCGGACACCGAAGCCCCGGTGACCCCGGGCGCGGGCGGCGAACACACGGTCAGCGCGGGCTTCCTGACCGTACCGGCGCGGCTGCTGGCCACCGAAGGCGCGCACGACCTGCTCCTCGAGGAGTGCTTCGGGCCGGTCACGGTGGTCGCGCGCTACGAAGACCCGGCGGAGATCGGAGCGGTGCTCTCCCGACTGCCGGGCAACCTGACCGCCACGCTCCAGCTCTCCACGGAGGAGCTGGCGGGCGACGGAGAGACGGGGGCCGGCCTTCTCGCGGAGCTGACGCCGCTCGCGGGGCGCGTCCTGGTCAACGGGTGGCCGACGGGGGTGGCGGTCGCACCCGCCCAGCACCATGGCGGCCCGTACCCGGCGACGACGTCGACGTCGACGTCGGTGGGCGCGACGGCGGTCGAGCGGTGGCTGCGGCCGGTCACCTACCAGTCGACGCCGGAGGCGCTGCTGCCGGTGGAGCTGCGCGACGCGAACCCGCAGGGGCTGCCGCGGCGGGTCGGCGACCGGCGGGAGTAGCCGGGGAACGGCGGGACCGGGCGGGAGTGTCGGGAGCAGGCGGAGTGGGCGCGCGTGGGCCGGTCCTGCGGGGCTTGATTGCCTGGCCGCCCCCTCCGGGATCAGCAGCACGGCCGGCCCGCTCCAGCGGACTCGGGTACGGCCGACTCGCTGCGCCGGCACCTGCTGCGCAAGGCCGGCCCGACCCCGACCGCCACCGCCCGAGACCCACCGGTCGGCCGTCAGCCGCCTCGCCGCCCCCTGGCCCTGGCCCGGGAATGAGTCGCGCCCGGAACGTGTTGAGGCGTGAGCGGAGGGTGCCTCCGCGCCCCTCACGTACCCTCTGACCTGGAGTGAAGAAGCACATGCGCGTCGAGATCTGGAGCGACATCGCCTGCCCGTGGTGCTACATCGGCAAGGCGCGCTTCGAGAAGGGGCTGGCCGCCTTCCCGCACCGCGACGACGTCGAGGTGGTGCACCGCTCCTTCGAGCTCGACCCCGCGAGCCCCAAGGGCGTCACGGACTCGGTGACCGACATGCTGGCCAGGAAGTACGGACGTACGCACGAGGAAGTGCTGGCCATGGAGCAGCAGGTCGCCTCACACGCGCACTCCGAAGGCCTCGGCTTCCTGACCGAGGGCCGTGACCACGGCAACACCTTCGACATCCACCGGCTGCTGCACCTGGCGAGGGCGCGCGGTCGTCAGGAGGCGCTGCTGGACCTCGTCCTCCGCGCCAACTTCGCCGAGCAGCGGTCCGTCTTCGACCAGCGCGTACTGCTGGAGCTGGCCGGGGAGGCCGGACTCGACGCCGAGGAGGCGCGGGCGGTGCTGGCCGACGAGAGCGCGTACGCCGACGAGGTGCGCGGCGACGAGAGCGAGGCCGCGGAGCTGGGGGCGAACAGCGTGCCGTTCTTCGTCTTCGACCGGCGTTACGGGATCTCCGGCGGCCAGCCCGCCGAGGTCTTCACCCAGGCCCTCGAGCAGGCGTGGGCGAGCCGCGTCGCCGACAGCACCACGAGCAACGTATAAGCATCGCTTGGAGATATTCGTCAAATATACTCAATAGACGGGGAGTTGCGGAGGTAGCACAGTAGGGGGGCATGAAGCCCCTTACTCTCACCGAAGCCGTGAGCGCGGAATTCGCGCCGGAGACCACGTACCTCAACACCTCCAGCTGCGGGCTGCTGCCACGGCGCGGCGTCGAGGCCGTCAAGGCCGCGACCGAGCTGAACGCGACGGGCAGCCCCGACGGCGGGAGCAGCTACGACGCCGTGGCCGCCGCCCGCGCCGCATACGGGCGGCTCGTCGATGTCCCCGGGGAACGGGTCGCCGTCGGAAGCTCGGTGGCCGTGCATGTCGGGCTGATCGCCGCCTCGCTGCCCGCCGGAGCCGAAGTCCTGTGCCCCGAGGGTGATTTCGCCTCGGTGGTCACCCCCTTCGCGGTCCGCGGCGACCTCAAGACGCGGTACGTGCCGCTGGAGTCTCTGGCCGAGTCGGTGCGCCCGGAGACCGCGCTGGTGGCCTTCTCCGCGGTGCAGTCCGCCGACGGCCGCGTCGCCGACCTGTCCGCCGTACGGGCCGCAGCCGCCGCCCACGGCGCCCGTACGCTCGTCGACGCGACCCAGGCGGTGGGCTGGCTGCCCTTCGGGGCGGGCGGCTTCGACTACACCGTCGCCGGGGGGTACAAGTACCTGATGGCGCCGCGCGGCGTGTCGTTCCTCACCGTCGGCGAAGAGGCGCAGGAGAACCTCACGCCGTTCCACGCGGGGTGGATGTCCGGCGAGGACATCTGGGCCAGCACCTACGGTCCCGTCCAAGAACTCGCCCGCAGCGCGCGCCGGTTCGACGAGCCGCCGCCCTTCCTGCCGTACGTCGGCGTCGAGCAGTCCCTCGCGTTCCTGGAAGAGGTCGGCGTCGAGAACGTGCGGGACCACAATCTCGCGCTCGCCGCGCGCTACCGCGAAGGACTCGCCTCCCTCGGCCGCACCCCGGTTTCCGCCGACTCCGTGGTCGTCGCGGCCCCGGGCCTCGCGCACCGGCTCGACGCGCTGACGGCGGCGGACATCGTCGTCTCGGTCCGCGCGGGCAACCTGCGGGCGTCCTTCCACCTCTACAACACCGGCGCCGACGTGGACCGGGTGCTGGAGGTCCTCGCGGGCTGAAACACCGCCCCGGGGCGGGCCCGGACCGTCCGGGCCCGCCCCGGACCGTAGCGCGCGGGCCCGCCTACTCCCCGGCGTCGCACGCGCCGTCGGCCGCCGCCGCACGCGCCTGCGGGCAGAGGTTGCCTTCGATGTGGGCCAGCAGCCTCAGCAGTTCCTTGCGCTCGTCGTCGTCGAGTCCGGCCAGCGTGACGTCCTCCAGCTCCCGCCACGCCTGTTCCACCTGCGCCTTCAGGCCACAGCTGGCGCCGGTCGCCTCGACCAGCGCGGCCCGCCGGTCGGCGGGGTCGGGGCAGCGGCGTACATGGCCCGACTGCTCCAGGCGCTGCAGCATCTTCGTCACCGTCGACGGGTCGAGGCCGACCGCCTTGATCAGCTCCGACTGGCGCACCGGACCCGCGTCCCACAGATGCATCATCACGAATTCCTGACCCGGGTAGAGGCCGAGATCGCGCAGGAGCCTGCCCGCGGCGATGCGGTGGAGCCGCGCCGTCTGGGAGATGGAGTGGCTGACCGGGCCGCCGCTCGCGGCGCTCGGAGGCTCGGGACAGGCGGGGTCGGCCGTCATGGGAACTCCTTGTCGGGACTGTCTGGAGCAACTTTACCTTGGTCGGCCAAGTAATGCGCTACAGTGGCTCTCGCCGGATTACTTGGCCGACCACATATCTCTTCCGGAGGCTTCGCCATGCCCACCGCTTTCGATTCGTTCGACCTGTCGGGTACGCCGCTCGCCAACCGCATCGTGATGGCGCCGATGACCCGCAGCCGCGCCGGCGAGGGCGGCGTACCGACCGAGCTCACCACCGAGTACTACACCCAGCGCGCCTCCGCCGGCCTGATCGTCACCGAAGGCGTCCAGCCCTCGGTCGTCGGCCAGGGATACCCGTTCACCCCCGGCCTGCACAGCGCCGAGCAGACCGCGGGCTGGCGCGAGGTCACCGACGCCGTGCACGCCGCGGGCGGCCGGATCTACGCCCAGCTCATGCACTCCGGCCGCATCGGCCACCCCGTCCTCCTGCCCGACGGGCTGGTCCCGGTCGCCCCGTCCGCCGTCGCCCCCGCCGGTCAGCTCTACACGGCCGAGGGCATGAAGGACTTCGTCACCCCGCGCGAGCTCACCGGCGCGGAGGTGCGTGAGACCATCGCCGACTACGCGGCGGCCGCCCGCAACGCCATCGACGCCGGCTTCGACGGCGTCGAGCTGCACGGCGCCAACGGCTACCTGATCCACCAGTTCCTCTCCACCAACACCAACCTGCGCACCGACGAGTGGGGCGGCTCCGTGGAGAACCGCGTCCGCTTCGCCGTCGAGGTCACCAAGGCGGTCGCGGAGGCCGTCGGTGCCGGCCGCACCGGCCTGCGGATCTCGCCCGCCAACCCGTACAACGACATCGCCGAGACCGACACCGACCTCGTCTACCCGGCGCTCGTCGAGGCCATAGCCCCGCTCGGCCTCGCGTACCTGCACGCCGTCGAGGTCGCCCCGGAGCGGCGCGAGCTGCTGCTGGAACTGCGCGCGAAGTTCTCCGGCGCCTTCATCCTCAACCCGGCGACCGAGGGCCCCACGGACCACGGCTCGCTCGGCCTCGTCGAGGAGGGTGTGGCCGACCTCGTCGCGTACGGAGCGCTCTTCCTCGCCAACCCGGACCTGCCGGCCCGGCTGCGGACCGAGGGCCCGTACAACACCCCGGACCCGGCCTCCTTCTTCGGCGGGGACCACAAGGGCTACACCGACTATCCGGCGCTGGCTGCCTGAAGCGGCCCGAAGGCCTGAAGGGCCAGATGCCCCCGGAGCGCGAAACGCACGGCGGGCGGGACCGGTTCCGTCGAACCGGTCCCGCCCGCCCTGCCACGCTCGCCCCCGCAGGCCTCACCTCACCGGCGTGAAGTCCCTCGCGCCGATGAAGTCCGGCCGCGGTACGGGGGCCGCGAACGGCTCGACCGCCGTGTTCTCCACGCTGTTGAAGACGATGAAGACGTTGCTGCGCGCGTACGGCGTGATGTTGTCGCCCGATCCGTGCATCGCGTTGCAGTCGAACCAGGTCGCCGAACCGGCCTTGCCCGTGAAGAGCCTGATGCCGTGCCGGTCCGCCATGCGCGTCAGTACCTCGTCCGACGGGATTCCGGCGTCCTGCATCTGCAGCGAGCGCTTGTAGTTGTCCTTGGGCGTCTCGCCCGCGCAGCCCAGGAACTCCTTGTGCGACCCGGGCATGATCATCAGGCCGCCGTTGGTGTCGTAGTTCTCGGTCAGCGCGATCGAGACGGACACGGTCCGCATGTTCGGCAGACCGTCCTCGGCGTGCCACGTCTCGAAGTCCGAGTGCCAGTAGAAGCCCGAAGCCCCGAAGCCCGGCTTGACGTTGATCCGCGACTGGTGGACGTACACGTCCGAGCCGAGGATCTGGCGGGCCGTGCCGACGACCCGCGGGTCCCGCACGAGCTGCGCGAAGACCTCACTGATGCGGTGCACCTCGAAGACCGACCGTACGTCCCTCGACTTGGGCTCGATGATCGAGCGCTCGTCCGCCCGCACCCCGGGGTCGCTGACCAGCCGGTCCAGCTCCGCCCGGTAGAGCGGCACCTCTTCCGGGGTGATCAGCTGGTCGACGGCGAGGAAACCGTCCCGCTCGAAGCCCGTCAGCTCGGCGGCCTCGAGGGGCCCCGGCGCGCCGGGCGCGGACCAGACGACCGGGTCCTGGCGGGGAGTGATCACCTCGGCGGCGCCGCGCGTCGGGTAGAGGTCGGCGCGTGGGGTCTCGGTGCGTGCGGTCAGTACGTCGGTCATGGTTCAGACCTCCTCGGTCAGCAGCGGGTAGACACCGTTCTCGTCGTGGTCCTCCCGTCCGGTGACGGGAGGGTTGAAGACGCATACGCACCGGAAATCGGTCTTGGGGCGCATGGTGTGGCGCTCGTGGCCGTCCAGCAGGTACATCGTGCCCGGTGAGATCCAGTGGGTTTCGCCGGTCTCGTCGTTGGTGAGCTCGGCCTCGCCCTCCGTGCACAGGACGGCCTCGATGTGGTTCGCGTACCACATCGACGTCTCCGTACCCGCGTACAGCACGGTCTCGTGGAGCGAGAAGCCGACCTTCTCCTTGGCGAGCACGATGCGCTTGCTCTCCCAGGTGCCGGACGCGGCCTTCACGTGGCGGTCGGTGCCCTCAATGTCCTTGAACGATCGGACTATCACGGTGCGTTGAGCCCTTCTGTGGTACTTCGTTACTTCGTTGCCGCGATGACGCCGTCAGGCGGTCTCGCGGACCGAGCGGGCGAGGACGCGCAGCCCCTCGTCCAGCTCGTCGGGGGAGATGGTGAGCGCCGGCAGCAGCTTTACGACCTCGCTCTCCGGACCCGAGGTCTCCAGCAGCATGCCGAGTTCGAAGGCGCGGCGGCAGACCGCCGTGGCACGTGCCTTGTCGGTGAACTCCATGCCCCAGACCAGGCCGCGGCCCCGGAAGCTGACACCGGCCTCGGCGTTCTCGTCGGCGATGGCCAGCAGTGCCCGCTCGACCTGCTCGCCGCGGGCCAGAGTCTGCTTCTCCATCTGGCCGTCGGCCCAGTAGGTGTTGAGCGTGGCGGTGGCGGTGACGAAGGCCGGGTTGTTGCCGCGGAAGGTGCCGTTGTGCTCGCCCGGCTCCCAGACGTCCAGCTCGGGCTTGAAGAGGCAGAGCGACATGGGCATGCCGTAACCGCTGATCGACTTCGACAGGGTGACGATGTCCGGGGTGATGCCGGCCTCCTCGAAGGAGAAGAAGCCGCCGGTACGGCCGCAGCCCATCTGGATGTCGTCGACGATCAGCAGCATGTCCTGGCGGTGGCACAGCTCCTGGAGCGCGCGCAGCCACTCCGCGCGGGCGACGTTGATGCCGCCCTCGCCCTGCACCGTCTCGACGATCACCGCGGCGGGCTTGTTGAGGCCCGAGCCCTGGTCGTCGAGCAGCCGCTCGAACCACAGGAAGTCCTCGACCGTGCCGTCGAAGTAGTTGTCGAACGGCATCGGCGTGCCGTGCACCAGCGGTATACCGGCGCCGGCCCGCTTGAACGCGTTGCCGGTGACGGCGAGCGAGCCGAGCGACATGCCGTGGAAGGCGTTGGTGAAGGACACGACCGACTCGCGGCCCTTGACCTTGCGGGCCAGCTTCAGCGCGGCCTCGACGGCGTTGGTGCCTGTCGGGCCCGGGAACATCACCTTGTACGGCAGGTCGCGCGGCCGCAGGATCACGTTCTCGAAGGTCTCGAGGAAGGCGCGCTTGGCGGTCGTCGCCATGTCCAGGCCGTGGGTGATGCCGTCGCGCTCGATGTAGTCGATCAGCGCCCGTTTCAGCACGGGGTTGTTGTGGCCGTAGTTGAGCGACCCGGCGCCGGCGAAGAAGTCGAGGTAGGTGTGGCCGTCCTCGTCATGGAGGTGGCTGCCCTGCGCGCGGTCGAACACGGCCGGCCAGCCGCGGCAGTAGCTGCGTACCTCGGATTCCAGGGTCTCGAAGACGCTGAGGGCGGGGGGAGTGATGGTCACGGCGGTCTCCTGGGAGAGAGAAAGGAAGAAGTCTGGGGGAAGGGGGTGTCAGGAAGCGATCGGGCCGATGCGGTACAGCACCTCGGGCAGGTGGGTCCCGTCGGGGAACAGCCCGCCGTCGAAGAGCACCTCACGCTCCAGGGGCGCTCCACGGCGCTCGGCGTACGACGTGAACAGCCGGTTGGAGGCGTTGTTGTCCGGGGTCACGGTCGTCTCGATCGTCTTCACCCCCTGGCGGGCGGCGACCTTCTCGGTCAGCGCCTCCAGGAGCGTTCCGGCCAGCCCGCGGCCGCGGTGGTCGTGGTCGACCGCGACCTGCCAGACGACCAGGGTGTCCGGGCGCTCGGGGCGTACGTACCCCGTGATGAAGGCGATCGGCTCACCCCCGGGGCTGTCTCTGGCCACGACGGACGTTGCCGCGAAATCGCGGCACCACAGCAGATAGCTGTACGAGGAGTTGAGGTCCAAGGCCTTGGAGTCGCGGGCAATGCGCCAGATCGCGGCTCCGTCCTCCACTCGCGGAGCTTCGATCTGCAGGAATTCGCTTCGGGCACGTGCAAGGTCTGCTGGTGCGGCGGTCATGCGGATGAAATTTACCGAGCAAATTCAAAAAGTGCATCGTCGGAAGGGGTTGGGTGGGAGCCCTTCATGTGTTATCGCGCAGGCACGCACTTCGCGCGAGCAGACTGCAAATGCAGGGCATTTGACCGGATATAACCGGGCAAATCTCTTTCGGTGTGGGGTCGGTCACACACTTGAAACGGCCTCGATCTCTTGCTGAAACCTTGGCGTTTAAGGTCGGTGATCCGGGGCAGAAGAAAACGGGAAGCTGCGCTGATAAAGCGGCTTCCCGTTATCTGTTAATTCATTGAATTCAAAGAAACTATCCGCTGGGCCAGGTTTCCGCCACGGCCTTTCGGGCAGCTTCCGAGTCGACCCGCACGCCCGATCCGCTCAGTGCCGCTCCGAGAGCGGCGAGCGACGACTGGACCACACCCTGTGTGGCATCGACACCGTAGTGATTGACCCGGACCATCTCCTTGGACAGCGCCCCGCCGCCCGCGATCAGCGGCAGCGACGGATCGGCGGCCAGCGTCTTCGCGACGAGCTCCGACGCGTCCACCCCGGCAGGGGTGCGCAGCGTCGTGGCGACCGGCGCGGCGTCCCGCGCCGCGTGGACGTACGGCTCCAGGCCCCCGCCCAGCGCGATCGCCCCCGCCCGGGTGGCCGACGCGGCGGCCAGGTGCCTGGCCTCCACCGCGCCGAGCCCCTCCGCCTCGATCCGCTCCAGGCAGGCTTCCAGCGCCAGCATCTCCAGCTGTGCGGGCGCGTGCAGCAGCGACTTGCGGCCGCCGTCGATCCACCGCTCCTTCCAGTCCAGGAGGGAGAGGTACGAGTGGCGCGGAGCGGCGGGGTTCGCGGCGAACCGTTCCCAGGCGCGCTCGCTCACCGACACGGCGGAGACCCCGGCCGGCCCGCCCATCGCCTTCTGCGCCCCGATCACGCACAGGTCCACGCCCCACGCGTCGGGCAGCAGCTTCTCGGCGGCCACCGAAGCGACCGCGTCGAGCATGAAGAGGGCGCCGTGGGCCCGTACGGCCTCGCCGATCTCGGCCACCGGATTGGTGTTGCCGGTCGCTGCCTCCGCGTGCACCAGCGAGACGAAGTCGATCTCCGGATGCTCGTCGAGGGCCTGACCGATCTGCTCGGCGGTGACCGCGGTGTGGAACGGCACGGTCAGGTCGAAGACGGCCGCGCCGCAGTCGCGCAGCCAGTTCCCGAAGGTCTGCCCGTACGGACCGGTGACCACGTTCAGCGCGGCCGAGCCGGGGCGGGCACCGCCGCGGATGCAGCCCTCGAGGGGAAGCAGTGCCTCGCCCTGCATGATGACCACGTCCTGCTCGGTGGAGAGCAGCGAGGCGACCCGGCGTTCGATCGCCGCGAAGTGCGCGGCGGTCAGCGGGGCCAGGTCCAGAAGCGGATGTGTCACGGCGGAGCTCTCTTCGATCTTCGGATGTTCGATCTCTCCCGGCTGAGCGTAACCGTCCCCTCGTAGAGTGCTGTGCATGAGTGATCGCATGGTGCTGCGGGTGAAGGGGCGGGTGCTCGCGGGGCCCGACGACGTACGGGACGAGCTGTGGGCCGTGGACGGCAGGATCACGTACGAACGGCCCGTGGGCGTACGCGATGTGCCGGTCGTCCACGGCTGGGCGCTGCCCGGCCTCGTCGACGCGCACTGCCACGTCGGACTCGACCGGCACGGCCCGGTCGACGAGGCCACCAGCGAGAAGCAGGCGCTCACCGACCGGGACGCGGGCACCCTGCTGATCCGCGACGCCGGGTCGCCGTCCGACACCCGCTGGATCGACGACCGGGCGGACCTCCCGAAGATCATCAGGGCGGGCCGGCACATCGCCCGCACCCGCCGCTACATCCGTAACTACGCCCACGAGATCGAGCCGGGCGACCTGGTCGCCTACGTCGCCCGGGAGGCGCGGCGCGGCGACGGCTGGGTCAAGCTCGTCGGCGACTGGCTCGACCGGGGCACCGGGGACCTGGGCGCGTGCTGGCCGCGCGGCGAGGTCGAGGCGGCCATCGCGGAGGCCCACCGGCTCGGCGCCCGGGTCACCGCCCACTGCTTCGCCGAGGAGTCGCTGCGTGACCTCGTCGAAGCGGGCATCGACTGCATCGAGCACGCCACGGGCCTGACCGAGGACACCGTCCCGCTCTTCGCCGAGCGAGGCGTCGCGATCGTCCCGACCCTGGTCAACATCGCGACGTTCCCGCACCTCGCGGACGGCGGCGAGGCGAAGTTCCCGCGCTGGTCGGCGCACATGCGCGACCTGCACGCGCGCCGGTACGACACGGTCCGCGCCGCGTACGACGCCGGGATCCCGGTCTTCGTCGGCACCGACGCGGGCGGTTCGCTGGCCCACGGCCTGGTGGCGGACGAGGTCGCGGAGCTCGTGAAGGCCGGCATCCCGCCGATCGACGCCCTCTCGGCGACGGCCTGGGCTGCGCGCCGGTGGCTCGGGCGTCCGCTGCTCGAGGAGGGCGCCCCTGCCGACCTGGTGGTGTACGACGAGGATCCGCGAGCGGATGTACGGGTCCTCGCGGCCCCGCGCCGGATCATCCTGAACGGCCGGATCGTCGTCGGCTGAGGGGAACGGCAGTGCGCGGCACTCGGCGACATTCGAATGCGGACTCGGAAACCCCACGATGGAGTGAACTCACGCCAGGTGGCTGACCGTTCACTCTAAGTGCGTAAGTATTCCTGTGTCTCAGCCGCCCCGGCGCCCACGTGTCCCCGTGGAGTGCGCCGGGCGGCGCCGCGTCACTTGTGGGGGTCCACCGCTTTGAACAGCACCTTCTTCAGCATGCCCGCACGCGGGTCCGCACGCCGGTCCGTGCGCCGCTCCGCAGCCGCCGCGGCGGCCTTCGCCCTGACCACGGGCCCCGCCGCCGCTCTGCTCGTCGCCGCTCCGGCGCACGCCACGGGGGGCGGCGACGGTAAGGCCGGTGCCGTCGTGCTCCGTACCGGCCTCGGCGTCTCCCTGCTCAACAAGACGGTCAACGTGCCGCTGACCACCGCGCTCAACGAGGTGAAGGCCCCGGGGAGGGCGGAAAAGACCGCGCTGACGGTCCAGTTGGACGGTGTGGAGAAGGGCAACCCGGTCAGCGTGCTGCGCGCCGACGTGGCCACGGCGAAGGCGACGGCCGACGCGCACCGGGCCGAGGGGTACGTCAACCTCGCACACGCCAAGGTGCATGTGCCGGGGCTGCCGTTGCTCTCGCTCATCGAGGTCGAGAAGGTCACGTCGAAGGCGCTGTGCGAGGCGGGCAAGCAGCCGGTGGCCGAGTCGAACGTGCTCGGCGCGGTCACCGTGCTCGGGAAGAAGGTCACCCTGTCGGCGGGAGGGCCGACGCGGGTCGACGTGCCGGCGGTGGGGGTGGTGACGCTCGACCTGTCGAAGACGCACACCACTTCCCGTACGGCGGCTGCCACGGCGCTCGAGCTCGACGTGTCGGTGAACCCCCTGAAGCTGAACGTCGCCGAGGTCGAGGGCACGGTCACACTCGCGGGCGCGACATGCGAGTCCCCGAAGGTGCCGGTGGTACCGGAGGAACCGCAGGAGGAGCCGGAGGACGAGCCCACGGCCCCTTCCGCGCCGGACGTGAAGCCGCAGACGGCGACGGAGGCGAACCTGGCGGAGACGGGAGGCAGTTCGACGACGCCGTATCTCGCGGGCGGAGCGGCGCTGCTGTTGGTGTCGGGCGCGGGCGCCCTGGTGGTGGCGAAGAGGCGCCGGTCGGGCAACGGCGCCTGACACGAGGGGGTGGGGCCCGGGGAGCCCGGGGCGGAAGCGTGGCGGGGCCTCGACGGTTCGGCCGCGCGGCCCCGGTTTCCCCGCGCTTCGGCGACGATTCGGGCTTGTCGGCGAGGAGGCAGGCGTACGACCTCGTGACCGGTCCGCCGGTCCTCTCCTCCAGGCGCGCGGTGACCACGAGCCCGGCTTCGGACGGCAGTCCGGCGGTCCGGTCCAGGGCAGGAAACAGGACACGTTGACGCGTTCACTCACGCGGCAACCCTATGGACCCCAGGACCCGTTGACCGCTCCTCAGGGGGCAGGCCGACGCGAGGGGGCGGGGGAGAAGAGGCCTCGCCCCGCCACCGCACTCAGCGCCCGACCAGCGTCAGCGCCTGGTCCAGGGCCTGGAGGAAGCGGCCCGTCGTGGCGCGGTCGCGCACGGCCAGGCGGAGCCACTGCGGGCCGAGGCCCGGGAAGGTGTCCCCCCGCCGCACCGCGAAGCCGAGGCTCCGCAGGCGTACCCGTACCTCGTCGGCCCGTTCCATCCGTACGAGTACGAAAGGCCCCTGGGCCGCCCTCACCGCCCGCACCTCCTCGAACTCCGCCAGCCCGGCCAGCAGATGGGCCCGGTCGGCCGCCACCCGGTGCGCCGCCCGTGTCGCCTCCGCGAGCGCCGCCGGACCGACGCACGCCCGGGCGGCGGTCAGCGCCGGCGTCGACACCGGCCACAGCGGCTGCGCCCGCTCCAGGGCCTCGATCGTCTTCGGCTCGGCCAGGACGTACCCGATGCGCAGGCCTGCCAGCCCCCACGTCTTCGTCAGGCTCCGCAGCACGACAAGACCAGGCACATCCGTGCGTCCCGCCAGTGCCTGCGGCTCGTCCGGCACCGCGTCCATGAACGCCTCGTCGACCACCAGCGTCCGCCCGGGGCGGGCGAGCCCGGCGATGTGGTCCGCCGGGTGCAGGACGGACGTGGGGTTGGTCGGGTTGCCGATCACCACCAGGTCCGCGTCCTCGGGTACGGCCGCCGGAGCGAGCCGGAAGCCGTCCTCCTCACGCAGCAGGACGCGGCCGACCTCGTGCCCCGCGTCCCGCAGCGCCGCCTCCGGCTCCGTGAACTGCGGGTGTACGACGACGGGCCGCCGCACCGCGAGCGCCCGTGCGAGCAGTACGAACGCCTCGGCCGCCCCTGCCGTCAGCAGCACCCGCTCGACCGGCAGGCCGTGCCGCTCCGCGACCGCCGCGCGCGCCGCCCGCCCGTCCGGGTAGGCCGCGAGCGTGTCCAGGGACGCGGCGATGCGGGCCTTGAGCCACGCCGGGGGAGTGTCCGCCCGTACGTTGACCGCGAGGTCCGTGAGGTCACCCTCGCGGACCTCGGCGTCCCCGTGGTGACGCAGATCGTGCGCCGCCGCGGCGTGTGCGCCGGTCTCAGTGGGCGTGTGCATGGCTGCCTGGGTGGTGGTGATGGTGGTGGCCGTCGTCGTCGGGGTGGAAGTGCGGCTGTTGCGGCGCCCCCACCTTGTCCTCGAAGCCGGGCAGGGCGATCCGGTAGACGCAGGAGTCGCAGTTCATCCGCAGGTCCCCCTTCACGGCTTCCCGGTAGCGCTCCATCACGAGGTCCATCAACTCCTCGGTGGGGCCGATCACATCGGCCGAAGCCACCCCGGTCGCGGGGTTCGCCGTGGCCCAGTCCTGCGTCTGCTTCCGCACCCGGTCCGGCAGGATCCCGGTGAAGAGGAAGTACGGCAGAACCACGATGTGCTTCGCCCCGAGCTTCGTGCAGCGGTCGAGTCCGCCCGGCACGTCGGGAGCGGCGAGCGAGACGAACGCGGTTTCCACACCCGCATACCCACGTCCCTCCCAGAACAGTCGTGCGGCCTTGTACACCTCGGCGTTGGCGTCCGGGTCGGTCGAGCCCCGGCCCACGAGCAGCACGGTCACGTCCGACCGGTCCACGTCACCGAGCGCCTCCTCCACCCGCCGCTCCAGCACGGCCAGCAGCCCCGGATGCGGGCCGAGCGGACGGCCGTAGGTGTACGAGATCCCCGGGTGGCGCTCCTTCTCGCGGGACAGCGCCGCCGGTATGTCGCCCTTGGCGTGACCGGCGGAGACCAGCATCAGGGGAACGGCCGCGAAGCGCGTGACGCCCCGGTCGACCAGCGAGGTCACCGCGTCGCCGAGCGGCGGCGGGGACAGCTCGATGAAGCCGCCGGCTACGGGCAGTTCGGGGTGACGCCTGCCCAGCTCCTCGACGAAGTCGCGGAAGGCTCCGGCTCCCGCTTCGTCCCGGGTGCCGTGGCCGGCGATGAGCAGTGCGGGCGCGGTGGTCACGCGTTCTCCTTGGTGAGGGGGGTGTTGAGGGGTTTCGGCCGGGTGTAGAGCAGGGCGTTCAGCGCGGCCGCCGCGACGGCCGAACCGCCCTTCTCGGAGACGTTGCTGACGGCCGGCAGCCCGCTCTCGCGCAGCGCGGCCTTGGACTCGGCCGCCCCGACGAAGCCGACGGGCAGGCCGATGACGAGCGCGGGCCGGGCGTCCAGGAGCAACAGCTCCTCCAGCGCGGTGGGCGCGCAGCCGATCACCCACAGGGCACCGGGCCCCACCTGCTCGTACGCCAGCCTGATCGCGTGGGCGCTGCGGGTCAGGTCCGGGCCGGCCTCGGCTTCCTTCAGCCGGCACACGGTCTCGCGCCGGGTGATGCCCGCCGCGACCATCTCCACATCCACGACGACCGGCGCGCCGGCGTGCAGCGCGGCGTGCGCGGTTTCGAGCGTGCGCTCGTCGCAGACCAGGTCGGTGGCGTACTCCAGGTCCGCCGCCGAGTGGATGACGCGCTCCACGACGGCCCGCGTCAGCGGCGGGAAGTGCGACGTGTCGAGGCGGGTGCGCAGGCGCCGGAAGGACTCCTGCTCGATGGGGTGGACGATCCTGTCCGTTGTTGTCATCACGAACCCTCCGTCTGCCAGCGGTAGCCGCGCGGGGTCACCATGCGGCCGGCGATCTCGCGGGCGGCGGTGTTGCCGACGACCACGACGGTCATCATGTCGACGGTCGCCGGGTCGAGTGCGGCGATCGTGGTGAGGCGGCTTGTTCCGTCCGGTCGCGAGGCGTTGCGCACGACACCGACGGGCGTCGTGGGCTCGCGGTGCTCGGCGAGGATCGACAGCGCCTTGGGGAGCTGCCAGTCGCGGCCCCGGCTGCGGGGGTTGTAGAACGTCACCACGATGTCGGCCTCCGCCGCGGCCCGTACCCGTCGCTCGATGACCTCCCACGGCGTGTGCAGGTCGGAGAGGCTGATCGAGACATGGTCGTGGCCGAGCGGCGCCCCCAGGATCGCGGCGGCGGCGAGCGCCGCCGTCACCCCCGGTACGCCGACGACGTCGATGTCGTCGCTCGCCTCGGCCAGCGCGGGCGACGCCATGGCGTACACGCCCGCGTCACCCGACCCGATCAGCGCGACCGCGTGTCCGGCGCGCGCCTCGGCGACGGCCGTACGGGCCCGCTCCTCCTCGGCGCCGAGCCCCGACTCCAGGACGCGCGTGCCCGGCCGCAGCAGGTCGCGGATCTGGTCGACGTACTGGTCGAGCCCGACGAGGACCGAGGCGCGCCGGATCTCGTCGCGGGCGCGCGGCGTGAGCAGGTCGCGCGCGCCGGGACCGAGCCCGACGACCGCGAGGCGGCCGCGCGGCTCCTTGCGTACGACGGCGCAGGTGGCCATCGCCGCCCGACCCTCGGGCGCCGACTTCCGCTTGGGCACGAGGAGTTCGCCCCCACCGACGAGCGCGGCGGCCTCCGCGACGGAGGGCGTGCCGACGGCGGCGAGCGGAGCCCCGGAGGGGTTCGGCACGTCGATACGGGCCAGCTCCTCGGCGGCGTACGTCCGCAGCGGCACGCCAAGCCGGGCCGCCGCCCCCACGATCCCGGCCTCCTCCGCCTTGGCGTCGACGGTCGCGAGCGCGGCGACGGAACGTTCCGAGAGCCCGGCGTCCGCCAGCGTCTCCTCGACCAGCCCGAACACCTCGTCGACGGACACGCCCTTGCTGGCGCCCACGCCGACGACGAGCGACGGCGGCCGCAGCACGACCTCCCGCTCCCCGAGGCCGAGGACCCGGTCGCTGACGCGGACCACGGCGGGCGCACCGTGCGCCCCGTCGTCCTCGGCGGCGGCCGAGGACGCCTCCGCGAGGACGCCGGCGGCGACGGTGGCGGCCATGGCCCCGGGCAGCCCGCCCACGGGCACAGCGGCGACCGCGGCCGCCTCGGCGAGACCGATGGCGGGCTCCGGGTGGTCCGCGCCGGACGCCGGGCCGGTGCCCGCACCCGCCGGAGCCACATTCCCCGGCAGCGGCGGCAGCGGCCACACCGCGTCCGCCTCCAGCGTGACGGGCGCGCCGTCCAGGATCGCCCGGGTCACCGCCGCCGTCGCCCCCTCGACGGGCCAGCCCAGCGTGTCCAGGCCGGGGATGTCCGTGGCGTCCGTGGCCGTCGTGATGACCGGGGCGCAGCCGAGGACGCCCGACACCGCGAGCGCCAGCTCGTTCGCGCCGCCGCCGTGGCCGCCGATGAGCGACACCGCGTGGCGCTGCGCCTCGTCGACGCACACCACGCCCGGGTCGGACGTCTTGTCCGCGAGGAGCGGGGCGACAAGCCGTACGACCGCGCCCGTCGCCAGGAAGCACACCAGCTGGTCGCACTCCGCGAAGGCGCGCCCGACCGCCTCCCGCACCGGGCCGTCGTACACCTGCGTACGGCCGGGCCAGGCCGCGGCCAGCCGGTCGCGGGCCACGGCGCCTGCCGCCGTGGCGGAGATGAGGCCGATCACTGAACTGCTCCTTCACTTGCCGGATCCGCGGGGCGGTGGCCCCACAGCAGAAAGACAGGGTTGGCGGCCGCGAGCCGGGTCACGTCCCCGGGCAGCGGCGCGAGCCGCGACGACTGCAGCAGTACGCCCTCGGATTCGAATCCGGCGGACGCCAGAGCCGCCCGTACGGCGGGCACCCGGTCCAGCGCCGCCAGCGCGACCACGACCGTGCGCCGCGCGCTGCGCGCGCACGCCGCGACGATGGCGGGCAGCTCACGCCCGCCGCCGCCCACGAACACCGCGTCGGGCTCGGGCAGCTGGGACAGCACCGTCGGCGCCGCGCCGTGCACCGTCTGTACGTCGACGCCGTGCGCGGCGGCATTGGCCCGGACGCGCTCCACGCCGTCGCAGGTCTTCTCCACCGCGATCGCCGCCGCCCCCAGCCGCGCGCACTCCACGGCCATGGACCCCGACCCCGCCCCGATGTCCCACACCAGGTCGCCCACGCGCGGGCCGAGCCGGGCGAGCGCCAGTGCCCGCACCTCGAACTTCGTGATCATCGAGTCGCGGTGCTCGAAGGCGTCCTCGGGCAGCGCCCATCGGTCCGGGCCGACGCCCCGCCCGGCGACCGTCCGCTGCGCCGGGGCCAGCGCCCGCGACTCGTCGAGGCACAGAACGACGCTGACCGCCGTCGGCCAGTCGCGCGCCGCCGCCTCGCCGGGGGAGAGGCGCTCGACGCTCTCGCCCCCCGCCGGATCGCCGAGCGCGGACGCCACGACCAGGGTGCGCGGAATGCCGGTACGGGCCAGCGCGGCGCCCAGTTCTGCGGGCCCGGCGCCGGGGCCGGTCAGGACGGCCGTCTTCGGGTGCGCCCGGCACACGTTCACGGCGGTACGCAGCGCACGCCCGTGCGCGCTCACGACCACCGCGTCGTCCCACGGCAGCCCGAGCCGGGCGAAGGCGACGGCGACGGACGGCGCGCCCGGACGTACATCCAGGGCGTCGGCGCCGAACCGTTCCGCCAGCGCCCGTACGATCCCGAAGAACCCGGGATCGCCGGAGGCCAGCACCACCACGCCCGCCTCCGCGCCGTCCGCCCGCTTGTCCAGGTGCTCCGCTACCGCGTCCAGGGCGGGCGCGAGCGGCCCGAGTACCACCCGGGCCGTGCCGTCCGGCAGCCCGGCGGCATCCAGATGCCGACGCCCCCCGACGACCAGCCCGGCGGCGTCGACCGCCGCACGGGCGTCGGGGCCGAGCGGGGCGCCCGTCCCCGTACCGACAACAGTGATCATGAGCCGGACTTCCCCGCCCCCGACTCGATGCCCGCCTCCGCGGACTTCCGCGCCTCGCGCAGCGCCGCCCGCGCGCTGCGGTCGGCCCGGCGGAAGCCGTGGAAGTGCCCCGGGTGGTAGAGGTGCGAGCGCGTACCGGAGGCGGAGAGCGCGGGCCCGACCAGGAAGAGCGTGTGCTTCCAGAGCTTGTGCTCCTTCACGGTCTCCTCCAGCGTGGCGATGGTGCAGCGCAGCACCAACTCCTCGGGCCAGGTGACCTGGTAGGCGATGACGACCGGTGTGTCCGTCGGGTAGCCGCCCTCCAGCAGCTCCGCCGTGAGCTGACCGGACCTGGCCGCCGACAGGAAGACCGCCATCGTCGTGCCGTGCCGTGCGAACTCCCGTACTTCCTCACCGGGCGGCATCGGCGTCTTGCCGCCGCCCAGCCGGGTCAGGATGACGGACTGCGCGACCTCGGGAATCGTGAGCTCGCGCTGCGCGATCGCGGCGACCGCCGAGAACGAGGAGACCCCCGGCACGATCTCGACGTCCAGACCGAGTTCGTCGCACCGGTCGACCTGCTCCTGCGTGCCGCCCCACAGCGCGGGGTCGCCGGAGTGCACGCGGGCCACCTTCAACCCGTCCCGCACCGCCCGCTCGTACACCGCGACGACGTCCTCCAGGGACATCGCGGCGGAGTCCAGGATCTCGGCGCCCTCGCACGCGTGCTCCAGGATCTCGGCCTGTACGAGACTCGCCGCCCAGATCACCACATCGGCGTCGGCGATGGCGCGCGCGGCACGGAAGGTCAGCAGGTCGGCGGCGCCGGGGCCGGCGCCCACGAAGGTCACCTTGCCGGTGGGGGCATCGGCCATGAGTGGGGGTCCTCTCGGGGAATCTACGGGGTCAACGGTGAATCGACTTGGATCTTGGATGTGCGCGGCGGGGCGTCAATCGACTAGCAAGAGCACATGGCGGTGTTCGTCGCGCTCGGCGCGTTCCTCATGACGCTCTTCGGTGGCTGGGTGGCGCAGCGCGTCACGGACCGCCGCCACCTCGTGCTGGGCCTGGCGGGCGGGCTGATGCTCGGCGTCGTCGGCCTGGACCTGCTGCCGGAGGCGCTGGAGGCCGCGAACGGCGAACGGTTCGGCGTACCGCAGGCACTTCTGCTGTTCGTCGGCGGCTTCCTGGTGGCCCACCTGGTGGAGCGCATGCTCGCGGGACGCCAGGCGGCGCACGGCGCGAACGAGGAGCGTGTCCCCCAAGTCGGACTGACGGCGGCGGGCGCGATGGTCGGCCACAGCCTGATGGACGGCATCGCGATCGGCGCCGCCTTCCAGATCGGTGAGGGCATGGGAACGACCGTCGCGCTCGCCGTCGTCACCCACGACTTCGCGGACGGATTCAACACGTACACGCTCGCCCGCGTGTACGGGAACGCGCGCCGGAAGGCCGTGGCCATGCTGTTCGCGGACGCGCTGGCCCCGGTGGTGGGCGCCGCGTCCACTCTGCTCTTCACCCTTCCGGAGGAACTTCTCGGCAGCTATCTGGGTTTCTTCGGCGGCGCCCTGCTCTACCTCGCGGCCGCCGAGATCCTGCCCGAGGCCCACCACGAACACCCCGCCCGCTCCACGCTGCTGTGCACGGTCGCGGGAGTGGCGTTCATCTGGCTGATGGTGGGCATCGCGCACTGAACTCACAACTTGCCCCCGCGACCGCCGTCGCGCCGCGCGGGAGCGATGAGCGTCGAGAGGTACGGCAGGGACCCGCCCTCCGCCAGCTCGGAGGCAGGCCGAATCGATTCCTCGGGCAGCCCGAGCGCCGAGCCCCACACCGCGTCCCCGGTACGCCCGGTCTCGCGCAGCGCCGTCGCGACCTCGCCCGCGAGCCGCCCGAACTTGTACGCCACGACCGTCCCCGGCCCCTCCAGGGCCTCCTTGAGCACAGCGGCCCCGGCGGTCACGGGAACGAGGGTCAGCGGCTCGGTCCCCTCCGTCAGTACGGCCCCGCTGCGGGCGGCCAGGTCCTGCATGGCGGTGATACCGGGCACCGTCACCACCTCGGTCCCCGGCACCAGGTCCGCGATCGTCTGCGCGAGATAGGTGAACGTCGAGTAGACGTTGGGGTCGCCGATCGTGGCGAATGCCACCGAGCCGTGCGTACGCAGCAGTTCGGCGACCCGCGCCCCGGCCGCGTCCCAGGCCGCCTCGCGCCGCGCCCGGTCCTCGCGCTCGTTCAGCGCGAACACCACCCGGACGACCTTCGCCTCGTCGACGTAGTGCAGGACGGTCGCCTCGGCCCGCCCCCGCTCGCCGCTGTCCATCACCGGTACGACCACAACAGCCGCGTCCCGCAGGGCGTTGACACCCTTCACGGTCACCAGCTCGGGATCGCCGGGTCCGACGCCGACCCCGGTCAGCTTTGTGATCAAGCCGTTCAACCCGCTCATCCCGCACACCTCTCGACAAATCTCTTGGCCATGCCTGGCTCGGCAGCCCAGTGGGTATGCAGATAGCTCGCATGCACACCCAGTTGTACGAACCCCTCGACCCGCCGCTCCGGCAGGTGCATCCCCCAGGCTGGATCCGTTCCCGCGCCGGGCTCGATCACCGTCCGGTGGAACTCGTGCCCCCGCAGCCGGGTCCCGACGGCGGCCAGCGAACTGTCCGAGACGGCGACCGCCTCGCGATACCCCAGCGTCAGCCGCTCCGACATCCGCGCCTCGGCGTCGAGCACCCCGCACATGGGCTGCCCGTCGAGGGACCGCGCGAGGTAGAGCAGCCCGGCGCACTCGGCGGCAACGGGCGCCCCCGACCGGGCGAGCTCGGCAACGGCCTTGCGCAACGGCTCGTTACCGGACAGCTCCGGGGCGTACACCTCGGGAAATCCGCCACCGATGACGAGTCCCCGCGTCCCTTCCGGCAGGCTCTCGTCCCGGAGCGGATCGAACGGCACGACCTCGGCGCCGGCGGCGGCGAGCAGCTCGCTGTGTTCGGCGTACGAGAACGTGAACGCGGCCCCCGAGGCGACGGCGACCACCGGCCGCCCGCTCACCGCGCTCGCCCCCGCCGCGTCCCACGCGGCCACGCCGAGCTCCGGCGCGCTGCGGGCCAGGGCGAGTACCGCCTCCAGATCACAGCCCGCCCGCACCTGCTCCGCCAGCGCCGCCACCGCGTCGACCGCTTCGGCCCGCCGCTCGGCGACCGGCACGAGCCCCAGGTGCCGTGAGGGCGTCCGCACCTGCCGCTCGCGCCGCAGCGCCCCCAGCACCGGCACGCCCGACGCGTCCAGCGCCTCCCGCAGCAACTCCTCGTGCCGCGCGGACCCCACCTTGTTCAGAATCACGCCCCCGATCCGCACCTCGGGATCCCAGGACGCGAAACCGTGCACCAGCGCCGCCACCGACCGCGACTGCGAGGACGCGTCGACCACCAGCACGACCGGGGCCCGCAGCAGCTTCGCGATCTGCGCGGTGGACGCCAGCTCACCCTGCCCCGAGGCCCCGTCGTACATCCCCATCACGCCCTCGACGACGGCGATGTCGCACCCCGCCGCGCCGTGCGCGAAGAGCGGCGCGATCAGCTCCGTACCGCACAGGTACGCGTCGAGATTGCGCCCCGGCCGGCCGGTGGCCAGCGCGTGGTACCCGGGATCGATGTAGTCGGGACCCACCTTGTGCGGCGAAACGCGCATCCCGCGCTCCGCGAAGGCAGCCATCAGCCCCGTCGCGACAGTGGTCTTCCCACTCCCCGACGACGGTGCGGCAACGACCAGACGTGCTACCACTCGATGCCCCGCTGCCCCTTCTGGCCCGCGTCCATCGGGTGCTTGACCTTGGACATGTCGGTCACCAGATCGGCCGCCGCGACCAGCTTCTCCGGAGCGTTGCGCCCGGTGATCACCACGTGCTGGGTCCCGGGCCGGTCCCGCAGCACCTCGACCACCTCGTCGGTGTCCACCCAGCCCCAGTGCATGGGGTACGCGAACTCGTCGAGCACGTACAGCTTGTACGTCTCGGCGGCCAGGTCGCGCTTGACCTGCTCCCACCCCTCGCGCGCCGCGGCCTCGTTGTCGAGCTGCGCGTCACGCTGGACCCAGGACCAGCCCTCGCCCATCTTGTGCCAGGCGACCGACCCGCCCTCACCGCTCGCGCCCAGCACCTTCAGCGCGTTCTCCTCCCCGACCTTCCACTTCGCCGACTTGACGAACTGGAACACTCCGATCGGCCACCCCTGGTTCCAGGCGCGCAGCGCGAGCCCGAAGGCGGCGGTCGACTTGCCCTTCCCGATCCCCGTATGCACGACGACGAGCGGCCGGTTGCGCCGCTGGCGCGTGGTGAGACCGTCATCCGGTACGACGCTCGGCTGTCCCTGCGGCATCAGGCTGCCCTCCTGCTGAGTTGCTGTACGTCCTTGACGAGTCCGGCGATGCTGTCGGCCCGCAGTTCGTCGAGCGTGACGGCCGTGCCGCCCAGCTCACGCGCCAGCTCACCCGCGAGACCGAGCCGCACGGGACCGGACTCGCAGTCCACGACCACCGAGGCGACACCCTCCACCTCGTGCAGCCGGGCCGCGCGTGCCGCCAGCGCGACCGGCTCGGGCCCACCGGTCGCCCGCCCGTCGGTCACGACCACGAGCAGCGGCCGCCGTGAGGGATCCCGCAGCCGCTCCACCCGCAGCACGTCGTGCGCCTTCAACAGCCCGGCGGACAGCGGTGTACGCCCCCCGGTGGGCAGCGTCTCCAGCCGGGCGGCGGCCGCGTCCACGGACGATGTGGGCGGAAGGACGAGTTCGGCGTCCTTCCCCCGGAACGTCACCAGCCCGACCTTGTCCCGCCGCTGATACGCGTCCAGCAGCAGCGACAACACGGCACCCTTCACCGCGCTCATCCGCTGCCGGGCGGCCATCGACCCCGAAGCGTCCACGACGAACAGCACGAGGTTCCCCTCGCGCCCCTCGCGCGTCGCCTGCCGCAGATCGTCCCGCCGGACCACCAGACCGCGCCCACTGCGCCCCCGCGCCCGCTGATGCGGCGCGGCGGCCTGCACGGTCGCCGCGAGGTGCAGCTTGGTGAGCGCCCCCTGCGGCCGCCGGGACCCGATGGTACGACCGTGCTCGGTACGGGCGCGGGACCGGCGCCCGGCCGCACCCTCGCCCAGCCCCGGCACGCTCAGCATCTTCGTACGGAACGGCTCACCGGCCCTGGCCGCGGCCTGCTCGCCACCGGACCCGGCGGGAGCCTGCTGCCCCTCCCCGTCCTCCGGTCCGGGCTCGGCCTCGCCGTCCTGTTCCGGGGCGTCGGTCGGAGAACCGTCGCCGTCGTCCCCCTGCGGCGGCTGCCCGCCCCCGCCGGGTCCGTCGGGATCGGGGTCGGGATCCTCGTCGGAACCGCTGTTCTGCTCCAGCGTGTCGTCCAGCTTGTCCTCGTCGAGTCCCGGCGCGTCGAACGGATTGCGCCGGCGCCGGTGCGGCAGCGCGAGCAGCGCCGCCTGCCGTACGTCCTCGGCGTGTACGTCGGTACGCCCGGCCCACGCGGCCAGCGCGGTCGCCGTACGGGCCATGACGATGTCGGCCCGCATCCCGTCGACCTCGAAGGCCGCACAGGTGGCGGCGATCTGGCGCAGGGCGCCGTCCCCGAGCCGTACTTCGGGCAGCAGCGCCCGCGCGGCCACGATCCGGGCGCGCAGCGCGGCTTCCTCACCGGCCCACTTCGCGGCGAAGGCGGCGGGATCGTCGTCGTACGCGAGCCTGCGCCGTACGACCTCCACCCGCTGATCGGTCTCCCGGGAGGCGGCCACCTCCACGGTCAGCCCGAACCGGTCCAGCAACTGCGGACGCAGCTCGCCCTCTTCGGGGTTCATGGTCCCGACGAGCAGGAACCGCGCGGCGTGCCGCACGGACACGCCTTCACGCTCGACGTACGACGCGCCCATGGCGGCGGCGTCCAGCAGCAGGTCGACCAAGTGGTCGTGCAGCAGGTTGACCTCGTCGACGTACAGAATGCCGCGGTGGGCGTCGGCGAGCAGACCGGGCTCGAAGGCCTTGACGCCCTCGGCCAGCGCCCGCTCGATGTCGAGCGCACCGACCAGCCGGTCCTCGGACGCCCCCACCGGCAGCTCGACCATCCGCGCGGGCCGCGACACTCCGCCCGCGACCTCGTGCGGCCCGTCGGGACACGCCGGATCGGGGGAGTCGGGGGCGCAGGAGAACCGGCACCCGGCGACGACCGCGACCTCCGGCATCAGCGCCGAGAGCGCGCGCACGGCGGTGCTCTTGGCGGTTCCCTTCTCGCCACGGACGAGCACACCGCCGACGGCGGGCGAGACGGCGTTCAGCAGCAGTCCGAGCCGCAGATCGTCCATCCCGACGATGGCGGTGAACGGATACGGCGTACTCACGAGGAAGCCTCCACATCAAGCCAGTCCGGTGTACAAGTCAGCCCGCCGGGCACGTGCGGCCCGGCCGGCGCGGGCGCCCTCACGCGTCACCTTCCAGGTCGCCCTCGAGCTCCAGGTACGTGGCCCGCAGCCGCTCCAGCGTCTCCGCGTCCGGCTCGGCCCACAGCCCGCGCTCGGCGGCCTCCAGCAGTCGCTCCGTGATGCCCCGCAGCGCCCACGGGTTGGACTTCTTCATGAAGTCCCGGTTCTCCGGGTCGAAGACGTACTCGCTCGACAACTTCTCGTACATCCAGTCGTCGACCACACCCGCCGTGGCGTCGTACCCGAACAGGTAGTCCACCGTGGCGGCCATCTCGAAGGCGCCCTTGTAGCCGTGCCTGCGCATGGCCGCCATCCACCGGGGATTGACCACCCGCGCCCGGAAGACGCGGTGCGTCTCCTCGCCCAGGGTCCGCGTCTTCACCTGGTCGGGCGTCGCGCTGTCACCCACATACGCCTCGGGCGACTCACCTGTCAGGTGCCGCACCATGGCGACCATGCCGCCGTGGTACTGGAAGTAGTCGTCGGCGTCGACGAGGTCGTGCTCGCGCGTGTCGACGTTCTTCGCGGCCACCGCGATCCGCCGGAACGCCGTCTCCATGTCCCCGCGGGCCGCCTTCCCCTCCAGGCCGCGTCCGTAGGCGTATCCGCCCCACACCGCGTACACCTCGGCGAGGTCCGCGTCCGAGCGCCAGTTGCGCGCGTCGATCAGCGGCAGCAGGCCGGCGCCGTAGGCCCCCGGCTTCGAGCCGAAGATGCGGGCCGTCGCGCGCCGCCGGTCGCCGTGCGCGGCGGTGTCCTCGTCGGCGTGCGCCCGTACGAAGTTGCGGTCGGCGGGCTCGTTCAGGTCGGCCACGGCCCGTACCGCGTCGTCGATCAGCCCCACGACATGCGGGAACGCGTCCCGGAAGAATCCGGAGATCCGCACGGTCACGTCGATACGCGGCCGCCCCAGCTCGTCCAGCGGCACGATCTCGAATCCGGTCACCCGCCGCGACGCGTCGTCCCACACCGGGCGGCAGCCCAGCAGCGCGAGGATCTCCGCGATGTCGTCGCCCTGGGTGCGCATCGCCGACGTACCCCAGACCGTCAGGCCCACGGACTTCGGATAGTCGCCGGTGTCCGTCAGATAGCGCGCCACCAGGGAGTCGGCGAGCGCCTGGCCGACCTCCCACGACAGCCGCGACGGAATCGCCTTCGGGTCGACCGAGTAGAAGTTGCGCCCGGTCGGCAGCACGTTCACGAGCCCGCGCGTCGGCGAACCGGACGGCCCCGCCGGTACGTAGCCACCGTCCAGCGCGTGCAGGATGTTGCCGATCTCGTCCGTCGTACGGGCCAGCCTCGGCACGACCTCGTCGCAGGCGAACCGCAACACGGCCACCGCGTCGGGCAGTTCGACGCCCAGCACCTCGGTCACCAGGCCGGCGGCCTCCGCCGCGTCCCAGCGCCGCTCCTCCATGCCCTCGGCGAGCCGCCGGCACAGCTGCTCCAGGAGATCGATCGCGTCGGCCCCCGTCCGCGCCGGACCCTCGACCAGCGCGGTCAGTCCGTCCGCCACCTTGACCGCGGCGCCCGGCTCGCCCAGCAGCTCCTTCTCCACCAGCCCGAAGTGCTCGGCGAGGCAGGCGCGAAGCCCCGGCAGGGCGTTGGCCTTGCCGCCCCACACCTGCGAGGCGCGCAGCACGGCCAGCACCAGGTTCACCCGGGCCTCGGCCTCCGGGCCGCCGCCCAGAATGTGCAGGCCGTCGCGGATCTGCACGTCCTTGATCTCGCACAGGTAGCCGTCGATGTGCATGACGAACTCGTCGAAGTCGTCGTCGTCCGGCTGCTCGTCCAGATGCAGGTCGTGGTGGAGCTGCGCCGCCGTCACCAGCGTCCAGATCTGCGCCCGCACGGCGGGCGCCTTCGCCGGGTCGAGGTCGCTCACCAGCGCGTACTCGTCCAGCAGCTGCTCCAGCTTCGCCAGGTCCCCGTACGTGTCCGCACGCGCCATCGGCGGCACCAGGTGGTCCACGACCGTGGCGTGCCCGCGCCGCTTGGCCTGCGTGCCCTCACCCGGGTCGTTGACGATGAACGGGTAGATCAGCGGCAGCTCGCCCAGCACGGCGTCCGGCCCGCAGCCCGCCGACAGGCCGAGGCCCTTGCCCGGCAGCCACTCCATGGTCCCGTGCTTGCCCATGTGCACGATCGCGTCCGCGCCGAAACTGTTCTCCAGCCACCGGTACGCCGCCATGTAGTGGTGCGACGGCGGCATGTCGGGGTCGTGGTAGATCGCGATCGGGTTCTCGCCGAAGCCGCGCGGCGGCTGGATCATCACGACGACATTCCCGAACTGGAGTGACGCCAGCACGATCTCGTCACCGTCGACGTACAGTCGGCCGGGCGCCTCGCCCCAGTGCTCCAGCATCCCGTCGCGCAGTTCCGGCTCAAGGTTGTCGAACCATGCCTGGTAATCCGCGAGCGGCACGCGCGCGGGGGCGGCGGCGAGCTGCTCCTCGGTCAGCCACTCCACGTCGTGGCCACCGGCGTTGATGAGCCGGTGGATCAGCTCGTCGCCGTTGTCGGGGTGGCCCTCGACCGCGTATCCGGCGTCGCGCAGGGCGTCGAGCACCCGGATCGCGGAGGCGGGGGTGTCGAGGCCCACCGCGTTGCCGACGCGCGAGTGCTTCGTCGGGTAGGCGGTGAAGACGAGCGCGAGGCGCTTGTCCTTGTTCGGCTTGTGGGCCAGCCGGGCGTGCCGTACGGCGATACCGGCGACGCGCGCGGCGCGCTCGGGATCGGCGACGTACACCGGCACGTCACCCTCCCCCTGCTCCTTGAAGGAGAACGGGACGGTGATGAGACGGCCGTCGAACTCCGGGATGGCGACCTGCATCGCCGCGTCCATCGGCGACAGCGCGGCGTCGGAGGCGTCCCAGGTGGCGCGGGACGACGTGAGGCACAGGCCTTGCAGCACCGGCACGTCGAGGTCGGCGAGCGCGCCGATGTCCCAGGCCTCGTCGTCACCACCGGCCGACGCGTCGCTGGCCCGGGTGCCGCCTGCCGCGAGGACCGTCGCGATCAGGGCGTCGGCCTTGCCGAGCTCCTGGTACAGCTCCGTATCGGCGCTGCGCAGCGAACCGCAGTACACGGGAAGGGCATTGGCGCCCTGTGCCTCGAGCTGCTCGCACAGTACGTCGACGAAGGACGTGTTGCCGGACAGCTCGTGGGCGCGGTAGAAGAGCACGCCGACCGTCGGGCGGTCCTCGTCGTACGCACGCGTGCCGTGGACGCCCCACTCGGGCATCTTCTGCGGCTCGGCGAAACCGACGCCCGTCAGCAGCACCGTGTCGGAGAGGAACCTGGCCAGCTCGACGAGGTTGCCGGGGCCGCCCTCGACGAGGTAGCGCAGCGCCTCCGCGACGACACCCGCCGGTACGGACGACTCGGCCATCAGCTCGGCGTCCGGCACGGTCTCGCCGCCCAGCAGGACGGTCGGAATCCCGGAGGCCTTGAGGACCGCGAGCCCGTCCTCCCAGGCGCGCTTGCCGCCGAGCAGCCGGACCACGGCGACGGAGGCGCCCTCGATCAGCGCGGGCAGTTCCTCGGCCGCGTCGATACGGGTGGGGTTGCCGATGCGGTACGGGGCGCCGGAGGCGCGGGCCGCCAGCAGATCCGTGTCGGCGGTGGACAGCAGCAGCACGGTGTGCTCGGTGCTCTCGGTGGGCTGAGTGCTCATGCGGGCGCTCCAGGTGCGATGAAGGGAAGTCCTGAGGGCGCGCCCGACTCGATGAGCCGCAGCAGCGCGTCCGTATCAGCGTGTTCTTCGATGAGGTCCCCGAGGCGGTCGAGCTGCTCCTCGCGCAGCGCCTCGAACGAGGTGTCCGGAGCCGGTACGAAGCGGCGGCCCGCGGCGGCGGCCACCTCGCGCAGGAAGGCGCGCCGGAACGCGTCGCTCTCCAGCGAGCCGTGCCAGTGGGTGCCCCACACCGACCCCACCCGGCACCCGTCGAGGAAGGGCTCGCCGCCCAGCACTTCGGCGACGCCGTGATGGATCTCGTATCCCTCGACGGGCTCGCCCAGCGCGCTGCCGACGGGCCGCGCCAGCGTCTTCTCGCCCGCGAACCGCACGCGCACCGGCAGCAGCCCGAGCCCGTCCACGGTCCCGGCCCTCGACTCGATGTCGTCCTCGATGCGCTCGCCGAGCAACTGGAAGCCGCCGCAGATCCCCAGCACGGGACGGCCTTCCGCGGCCCGCCGCGCCAGCGCCCGGGCCAGTCCGCGCTCGCGGAGCCACTCCAGGGCCTTCACCGTCCCGCGGGTGCCCGGCACGATGACGAGGTCCGCGTCGACGAGCTCCTCGGCCCGGTCCACGAATCGCACCACGACGCCCGGTTCGGCGGCGAGCGCGTCCACGTCCGTGAAGTTGGACATCAGCGGCACGGCGCACACGGCGACCCGCAGTACGTCGTCCCCGACCGGCGGCGCGACGACGGACTCCCGTACGGCGCCGCGCAGGGAGACCCGCAGCCCGTCCTCCTCGTCGATGCCGAGGCCGTGCGCGAAGGGCAGCACGCCGTACGTACGCCGTCCTGTCAGCCCCTCCAGCATGTCGAGCCCCGGTTCGAGCAGCGAGACGTCGCCCCGGAACTTGTTGACCAGGTAGCCGGCCACCAGCTCCTGGTCCTCCCGGCTCAGCAGCGCGGTCGTACCGAAGAAGGAAGCGAAGACTCCGCCCCGGTCGATGTCGCCGACGACGACCACCGGGAACCGGGCCGCTCGCGCGATGCCCATGTTCACGATGTCGGTACGCCGCAGATTGATCTCGGCGGGACTGCCCGCCCCCTCGCAGATCACGGCGTCATACGTGCCCCGCAATTCCCGCAGACAGTCCGTCACGGTCCCGAGCAGTGCTTCCTGCCGTCCCCCGCGCAGTGCCTTCCCGGCGGCCACAGCGCCTGATTGCGGCTGCGCCGCGGGCCCGGACGCCCCGAAGAACCCGCGAGCGCTCATCTCGCCCACCGGCTTGCCCAGCAGCACCACCTGGCTGCTGCGGTCACTGCCCGGCTTGAGCAGGACGGGGTTCATGAGCGCCGTCGGCTCCACGCGCGCGGCCTGCGCCTGCATGGCCTGCGCCCGCCCGATCTCCGCGCCCTCGCGCGTCACGAACGAGTTCAGTGACATGTTCTGCGCCTTGAACGGCGCGACCTTCACACCCTTGCGCACGAGCCATCGGCAGATCCCTGCCGTCACCACGCTCTTGCCGGCGTCGGACGTGGTCCCCGCCACGAGCAGACCGCCCCCCAATGAACCGCTCACACGCGTCCCTTCCCCGTACGTATCCTCGTGCGCGCGGCTCGTCGCACCGCGCCGAAAGTCAGCCGCCCCGCGACAGCCGTCGCCAGAGCCAGCACACCGACGCGCCGCGACAGCCGCGCAGCCCGCTCGATGTCCGGTACGCCGACGGGCCGGCCGGCGGCGTTGAGCACGGGCCGGTGCTCGACACGGCCCGCGTACGAGAGTGTCCCGCCGAGCCGTACGCCGAGCGCGCCCGCGAACGAGGCCTCCACGGGGCCCGCGTTGGGGCTCGGGTGCTTGGCCGCGTCCGCACGCCAGGCCCGCACCGCGCCGCGCGGGTCGCCGCCGGAGACAGCCGCGACCGCTGCCAGGGCGGCCGTCAGCCGGGAGCCGGGCCAGCCGGCCACGTCGTCGAGGCGGGCCGAAGCCCAGCCGTAGCGCAGGTAAGTGGCCGATTTGTGCCCCACCATGGCGTCCAGGGTGTTGATGGCGCGGAAGGCCACGAGCCCCGGCACACCGCCCAGAGCGCCCCACACCAGCGCCCCGACCACCGCGTCCGAGGTGTTCTCGGCGACGGACTCGACGACGGCGCGGGCGATCTGCTGCTCGTCCAGGGACTGCGGGTCGCGCCCGCAGAGATGGGGAAGGCGTTCGCGGGCGACCTCGACGTCCCCGGCCTCCAGGGCGCTGCCCACGGCGCGGGCCTCACGGCCCAGCGACGTACCTCCCACAACGGCCCAGGTGGCGACGGCGGTCAGTGCCGCAGCGGCGGCGGGGGAGCGGCGCACGGCACGGGAAGCGAGCGCGGCGGCAGCGGCGGCGCCCCCGGCGCACACGAGGGTGTGCACCGCGCCCCACCCGCGGTGGTCACGCCACAGCAGGGACTCGACGGCGCCCGCGGCCCGCCCGAACGCGGCGACCGGGTGCCCGCGGCGAGGATCACCGAGAACGAGGTCGCCGATCAGGCCGGCGGTGGCGCCGTACGCGAAGATGCGATCGGCACGCATGGCTCAGCAGGCCGATGCGCCTCGAAGCGAACACGTCGTACTCACAGGGATGTCAGGACTGACGGAACTGACAGGGGTGACTGAACGGCAGCCGGGCATGGCGGTATGTCCTCACTCAGGGTCCGCGCCCTGGTTCGACGTGACCGGCGGTGAGAGTTCCTGGCTCCCGGGGACCTCTTCGTCTTCCCCGGTAACAGTGGCGGGACCGCGCCGGATTCGCACCGGGCTTCCTCTCGTGCCGCCGTATTCGGCTCGGGCAGTCCACCACGCTCCGCGAACGCCGTCAACTTGCCGTTGACCTGCGACGGGAGAGTGTGCTGAGGCACACAGAGACCGCCCCGCCGACGGCTGTGGAGGGCCGGTGACGGGGCGGTTTCTGTGGTGCTTTGCGTGGAGTCGGGCCGGAGCGTCAGACGACGATCAGGTAGATCCCGTACGTCACGGCCGCCGCGCACAGCGCGAAGCAGGCGTACGCGCCGGTGCGCGCCAGGACGGCGGACCCGCCGCCCTGCGCGGAGGCGCTCTCCCGCTTGGAGAGACCCACGATGCCGAGGGTGAACAGGCCCACCAGGGCCACGGTGACCACGAGGCTCACGCCGAACACGGAGCCGAGAGCTGCCCAGTCGATCTTCATGCTGTCTGTCCTTACACCGCGGCCGGGCTGGCCGGCTCGGCGGAGCTGCCGGCCGGGGCCGGGATGGTGGTCAGTAGGTCCTCGGCGGCGACGGGGCCCGCGGCGGCGACGGCAGCGGCCGTGGGCGGCACGCTGACGGCCGCCATGGCGGTCGTGACCACACCGGCGGGCTCACTGATCTCGTCGTCGGTGACGTTGTTGTGGTCGACCGGCTTGCGGCGCGACAGCGCCCAGATGACGGCCGATCCGCCCACCAGCAGCACGGCGACCGCGACGATGCCCCAGGTGCCCTGACTGGTGAGGAACTCGGCGGCGGCGGCGACCAGACCCGCGGCCGGCAGCGTCAGGCCCCAGGCGACGAACATCCGGGTGGCGGTGGACCAGCGGACCACGCCGCCCTTGCGGCCGAGACCCGCGCCCATGACGGCGCCGGAGCAGGACTGGGTCGTGGAGAGCGAGAAGCCCAGGTGCGAGGAGGCCAGGATGACCGTCGCGGCGCTGGTCTGAGCCGCGAAGCCCTGCGGCGGGCGCAGGTCGGTGAGGCCCTTGCCCATGGTGCGGATGATGCGC
This sequence comes from Streptomyces sp. NPDC055287, assembly GCF_053646035.1. Taxonomy (NCBI): domain Bacteria; kingdom Bacillati; phylum Actinomycetota; class Actinomycetes; order Kitasatosporales; family Streptomycetaceae; genus Streptomyces; species Streptomyces sp. NPDC055287. The sequence goes on from NZ_JBSHNE010000011.1 coordinate 204,848, forward strand.
CAGCCGCCCAGGTACGTACCGAGCGCGATGGCGACGCCCGCGGACACGATGACCCACATCGGGGGGTTGGAGCCCGGGGCGATGACATTGCCGGTGACCAGGGCGAGGGTGATGACCCCCATGGTCTTCTGCGCGTCGTTGGTGCCGTGGGCGAGCGAGACGAGACCGGCGGAGGCGATCTGACCGGCCCGGTAGCCCTTGGCGGTGGCCTTCTCGTCGGCCTTGCCCGCGATCTTGTACGTCAGCCTGGTGGCCAGCAGCGCGGCGAGGCCGGCCACGAGGGGCGCGGCGATCGCGGGCAGCAGCACCTTGGTGACGACGACGTCGCCGTTGACGCCGGAGGCGCCGACCGACATCAGGGTGGCGCCGATGAGGCCGCCGAAGAGTGCGTGGGAGGAACTGGACGGCAGGCCGATCAGCCATGTCATCAGGTTCCAGAGGATCGCGCCGACCAGCGCCGCGAAGATCACTTCTACGGTGATGCCGCTCTCGTTGACGAGCCCCCCGGAGATCGTCTTGGCGACCTCCACGGACAGGAACGCGCCGACAAGATTGAGCACGGCGGACATGGCCACCGCCGTCTTGGGCTTCAGAGCGCCGGTCGAGATGGTGGTCGCCATCGCGTTGGCGGTGTCGTGGAAACCGTTCGTGAAATCGAACACTAGAGCTGTCACGATCACAATCGCGAGCAGCAAGGTGATGTGTTCCATTTACCCAGGCAATCGTTCGACGTCAGTGGCACGTGGAACGTAGGCAACCTGGGTGAACGGAAGGTGAACTGGGCCGGGCGGTGTGGTGACCCGAAGCGGTTCGGCGCCATTCCGCTTGTGCTCGGAACGGCGCCGGACCGGGCAATCGGCGGCCCCCTCACCCCCTCGCGAACCCCTTGAGGCGGGCCGTGGATCCGTTGAAGAGATTCTGGTCACCCGGCAGGCTTCCGCTGCCGTTGTCGAACTGCCAGATCGTCCAGTACGACCAGCCGGCGGGCAGGGGGCCCGGCGAGGCGTTGTAGCGGGCGAGCCACAGCGGGTGGTCCGGGCCGAAGGCCCGGCTCCTGCCGGTGCACTCGTTCCACCACAGTGTGGTGGTGTAGATGACCGGCCTGCGGCCCGTGCGGCGCTTGACCTCGTCGCTGAAGGACCGGATCCAGGAAACCATCTCCGGCCTGCTGAGCCCGTAGCACTTGTTCCTGCCGTACGGATTGTGCTCCAGGTCGACGGCCGGCGGCAGCGTCCAGCCGTCCGGCTGCCAGTCGCCGCCGTTCCGTGCGAAGTGCGCGGCCTGCGTCTTCCCGGACGACCTGTGGGGGACGGCGAAGTGGTAGGCGCCGCGCACGATGCCCGCCCGGCGCGATCCGTTGTACTGCTGGCTGTAGTAGGGATTGCGGTAGGTGTGCGACTCGGTGGCCTTGACGTAGACGAACTTCGCACCCCGGCTCTTCGCCTTCCGCCAGTCGACCTCCCTCTGGTGCGAGGAGACGTCGTGGCCCCTCGGCCTCGAGGCGGCCGAGACCGGGATCTCGGCGAGCGCGGTGCTCCCCAGGGCCAGGACGGCGGCGGAAGCCGCGAGCGTCCGGGCGCGGCGGAGCGGTTTGCGGTCACGGGCCATATTTCCCCCCGATGGCGACGTGCATGACAAATGCCGGAGATCCTAGGGGAAGATCCGCCTATGCCGGTCGATCCCCGGCCAATCCGTCCGAGTGCCATAAATATTCATGTATGCGGCCTTACGGACGCCCGGCCTCCGCACTACAGTGCCCCGGGCCCCGCTGGCAGGATCACCGCATGACTGACATGGATGATGAGGCCGGCATGGGTGACGTGACCGACCTGACTGACCTGACTGACGTGGCCGGCACGGCTGACGGGGCAGACGGGGCCGGGCAGCGGCACGACACGATCGAACGGGCCTGGGGCAGCCTGGTGGCCACGGCCCGCAGGACCGTGCGCGAAGGGCTGGTGGTCGGCACCTCGGGCAATGTCTCCGTACGCGTCGGCGAACTCGTCCTCGTCACCCCGAGCGGAGTTCCGTACGACCGGCTGAGCCCGCGGGACGCCGTCGCCGTGGACCTCGACGGCAATCAGGTCCTCGGCAAGCTCACCCCCACCAGCGAGCTCCCGATGCACCTCGCGGTCTACCGGAGCACGGGCGCCGCCGCCGTGGTCCACACCCACGCCGTGCACGCCACCGCCGTCTCCACTCTGGTGCCCGAGCTGCCCCTCGTGCATTACATGGCCGCGGCCCTCGGCGGCCCCGTCCGCACCGCCCCGTACGCGACGTACGGATCGCGGGAGTTGGCCGAGAACATGCTCCTCGCCCTGCGCGACCGCTCGGGCTGCCTGCTGCAGAACCACGGCACCGTGACGTACGGGGACACGCTCGACCAGGCCTACGACCGCACCGCGCAGCTGGAGTGGATGTGCAGGCTCTGGCTCACCGCGAGCGCGGTGCCGGGCCGGGAACCGTCTCTGCTCTCCGGCGCCCAGCTGCGCGAAGTACAGGAAAAGCTGCGCGGATACGGCCAGCACGGCTGACACTCCGCACCGGAGCTGACACCCTGACACGAAACCGTCCGGCCCCCGCCCACTGGCCCCGCGCCCCGCTGGTGCGGACACTGGAGCGGTGCGCCCGGCTACAGCGACGGCAGCGGCCGTCACCACACTCATCGCCGTCGGGGCGGCAGCGGTCGCGGCCGGCCGCTGCGCCGGCGACGCCGCGCTCAAGGCGTCGGCCGGCCGGCCGCTGCCGTCCGACCCCCGGCTCACCGTGCACGCCACCGCGGCGGGCCAGGTCACCCTGACGCGCTGCCTGGCGTCCCTGCGCCCCGGCACGTACGGCATCGAGGGCCCCGGCGTCCACGCGGTCGTCGGACCCGTCCTGGAGAACGCGCCGCACACCCCCGACACCGTCGTACGCCGCCTGGAACGCGTCAGCCACGGCACCCTCGGCCCCGGCGCCAGGGTCCGGCTCACCCCGCAGCTGTACGTCGGCGATCCGCGCACCGCGCTCGGCATCGACCACGCCGACGTGGACGTGCCCGGTGAACTCGGCCCCCTGCCCGCGTGGTTCCTGCCGGGCGCTCGCGACACCTGGGTGATCAGCGTGCACGGACTCGGCGCCACCCGGGCGCACCCCATGAACCTCATGCCCTTCCTGCGCTCCCACCACCTCCCGGTCCTCGCCCTCGCCTACCGGGGCGACGCCGGCGCCCCCAGGCCGCCGGGCGGCCTCGGCCACCTCGGCGACTCGGAGTGGCGCGACGTGGACGCCGCCATCCGCTACGCCGTGCGCGGCGGCGCCGAGCGCGTCATCCTGCACGGCTGGTCCACCGGCGGGGCCATGGCCGTGCACGCCGCGGTGCGCTCGCCGCTCCGCGACCGCGTGAGCGGACTCGTACTCGATTCCCCGGTCCTCGACTGGGAGGCCACCGTGCGGGCCCTGGCCGTCGCCCGCCGCACCCCCGGCGTGCTGCTCCCGCTCGCCGTCAGAGCCGTGCAGGGCCGCACGGGGGTGCGTGGCGCCCGCCTGAGCGAAGCGGCCGGCCCCGGCGGGCTGCGCGTTCCCACGCTGGTGTTCCACGGCCCGGACGACACTGTGGCCCCCTGGCGCCCCTCGCGCGAACTGGTCCGCCTGCTCCCCGGCCTGGCCGTCCTGCACACCGTCGCGCACGCCCCGCACGCCGCCATGTGGAACGCGGACCCGGCCATCTACGAAGAGGCTCTGCGCCGCTTTCTGACCCCCTTGATGTAGCCCGGCCCCCTGGTGGCGCCCGGAATATCCGTCCCTTCCGGCGGGGAAAGGTTCCGGCCAGACGCCGTCCATGAGCGGCAAGTTCGATTCCGTTTGGGCTTTCGGGGCGTCAGCGGCGAGACTGCTCTCCGTGACGTCCCGTACCCCGCGCGACTCCAGGCTCCGACTTGTCCGCCCGCGACCCCTCGCCGCTGCCCTCCCCCTGACCTCTCAGGGCGGACCCCAGGCCGTGACGAACCGGCGTACCCGCCCCGCCCCGAGGCCCCCCGAGGGCACTCCGCCCCCCGCGGAACTGGCCCGTCAGGCCAGGGCCGTGCTCGCCGACGCCGTACGGGTCGCTCGCTGGGCCTCCCCGTCGCCGCACGGCGCGGCGTCCCGCGTCGAGCCCGGCCGGGACGGCGCGCTCTCCGCCGCCGCCGTCCAACAGGCCTCGACGGAACTGGACTTGACTCCTTCCCAGGTCCGCGCGGGCTGGGACAGGGCCCGGCTCGCCGGCCTGATCGAACTGCACGGCGACCGCACCCGGCCCGGCTGGCGGCTGCGCGCGTGGGACCGTGACGACGCGGCCGTGCTGCGCGGCTGGGTCGCGCTCTTCGACGCGTGGTCGATCGTCCACCCCGCGCCGGACGGCATCGCCGCGGCCTCCGTCGCCGAGGTCGTGGAAGCCGTCCCCCAGGTGCTCTCCCTCCTCCAGCTCTCGGCCGGTCCGGTGCAGGTACCGGCCCTGCTCGACCTGCTCGAACAGCGCGTCGCCGAACTGCGCGAAGAGCGCTGCGAGGTGCCGTACGGTCCGCAGCCGCTCCCCGCGCCCGCGGTGGGGGCTCCCGCCCCCGCCGTCCCCCTGCCCCTCCTCCTCGACTGGGCCCTGGCCGGCCAGGCCGCGGTCGGCGCCCTGACGCTCGGCCCCGGCCTCGCCACGCTGACCGCGCTCGGCAACTGGGCGGTGTGGGTCAAGCTCGAGCAGATCTGCGTCGCGGCGCAGAGCCCGGCGGGGAACATCGAGCAGTCCGCCGAGGACATGCTGCGCGGCTGCGCCCGCCTGACGCCGGGGCCGGCCCGCGCCGAGTACCGCGCCTGGCTCGCCGCCCGCACCGTCTCCAGCGCCGTCACCGAGCTCCTCGAGGCCGCCCGCGGCGAGGACGCGCTGCTGCGCGGGCTCGCCTTCGACGCGCTGCGGGTGGTCGGCGCCCCGGCGGAGTCCGGCGTACGGGCGGCCGCCGACGACAGCTCGCTGCGCCCCTACGCCCTGCTGTGGCTGGCGGAGTACGAGGGCGCCGATCCCGAGGACGCCCACGAGATCCTCACCCGCGAGGAGTCGACATGGCTGTGGGTGGACACCGCCGCGGCCGTCGCGGACCACGGCGAGACGCAGCTGCTGGTACGCCACCTGGACGCCGCCGTGCAGTCGACCGTGCCGGCGCTGCTGGAGGAGGTACAGGCGATCGGCCACCCCCGCACCGTCCAGGTCCTGGTGGCCCTGGCGGCGGCCCACCCCGACCCGGCCCTGGCGAAGGCGGTCCGCAGAGCGGCGTTCCAGGTCCACACGGGCGGCGTGTAGCCCGTCGGCCGCGCGCCGCTGCGGGGTGGCGACGTCCGTCCGGACGGCTCGCGGCCCCGGGGAGTGCGGCGCCCGGCACCCCTCCCCGCACGCGTTCCCGGCGTCAGCCTCCGATCGCCGGGGCGTACGTGCCGAAACTCCAGACGTTGCCCTCGGCGTCCCGGGCCATGTAGTCCCGGGAGCCGTAGTCCTGGTCCGTCGGCGGCATCAGGATCTCCGCGCCGTGCTCCACCGCCCGTGCGTGGTGCGCGTCCACGTCGTCGACCACCACGTACACACCCACCGGGCCCGCATCCGCCATCACCTTGGCGAAGATGCCCTCCCGGCCGTGCGACCCCACCATCACCGCGCCGTTGCCGTGCGCGAGCTCGGCGTGCTCGACGTAACCGCTCTCGCTCTCGTAGACAGCCACCTCCCGGAAGCCGAAAGCGTCCTTGAGCAGCCTGATGGCGGCCTTGGCGTCCTTGTACAGAACGGTCGGGTAAATGCTCGGTGCACCGGCCATGCCGATCACCTCGTCCTCTCGTCGAGTGCGTCGAATGTGACGTGGCTCTCAGTCTTGCACCGGCCACTGACAACGCCACTGTCACCGGCCGACGGTGTCGCACCGCCCGACGTCGCCCGTACCTGCCGCCGCGACGTACGCCTGCACCGGCCCGGTCCCCGCGCGCCCCGTCCGGGTCCGAACGGGGGACGCTGCCGCCCCCGCCCGCCGTGTCGGACCGGGCCCGGCACCCGCCCCCGGAGCCCGCGGCTACGTTCTGTCCCTGAGCCATGGGCGGCGCCGCAAGGGGGAATCGTGACTGCCAGCACGTCAACGGCCGCGCCGGCCGGTGGCATCCGCGGGCCCGCAGGCCCCCGCACTCCGAGCCCCGCGCCGCCCCCGCCCGCCTCCCGCACCCCTCACCGCCGCGCCCTGCGTGTCGCGCTCGCCCTCGCCGCCGCGACCCTCGCCCTGCCCCTGGCCGCCGCAGCCCACCAGGCCAGGCCCGCGCCGTACGGCGACCGGCTCACCGCCCACACCCCGGCCGCCCGCCCCGACCCGGCCCTGCGGATCAGGGGCGAGGCGTTCGAGGCGTACGACGCGGCGAGCGGCCTGCGGCACTGGACGCACAGCCGCGCGGGGCGCCGCCCCGTCGCGCTGCGCCCCGCGCCGGGCCACGCCTTCGCACTGTGGAGCGACGGTCTGGTCACCGACACCTCGCGCCCGGACGGCCGTACGGTCCGCTGGCACCGCGCCGTCCCCGGCCTCTCGCACTGGCTGGCGACCCGCGGCCCCGGTGGCGCCGTCGGCGCCCTGCAGCCCCTCGGCCCCGGCGCCGGCATGCTGGCCGTCGTCACCCCGCAGCGCATCGCGGCGTACCGCACCCGGGACGGCGACCTGCGCTGGGTGCTGCCGGCCGAGCCCGGCTGCGCCTTCGACGCGCACCGCACGGCCCGCGCCGGCCGAGCACTGCTGGTCGCGCAGCCCTGCGGCGGCGACGCTTCCTGGACGGCCGAGCTGGTCGCCGTCGACGATCTCGGCCGGATCGTGCCCGACCGCACACCGCTCGGCAACGCCCTGCCGGAAGACGGAACCCGCGCCAGAAAAGTAGTTGCGGGCGACCGTTAGACTGGGTCTATGGCAACTCTCCTTGTGCATTAGACGGCGTCGAAAGAAATCTCCGTCCGTCCCTTCCGCCGTCCATACCGCCCTGGAGTTTTTCCTTGATCACCGCCTCCGGCATCGAGCTGCGCGCCGGCGCCCGCCTTCTTATCGAGTCCGCCTCCTTCCGTATCGCCAAGGGCGACCGCATCGGCCTCGTCGGCCGCAACGGAGCGGGCAAGACGACCCTCACCAAGTGCCTCGCCGGTGAAGGCACCCCCGCCGGTGGCGCCATCACCCGCTCGGGCGAGGTCGGCTACCTCCCGCAGGACCCCCGCACCGGCGACCTCGACGTCCTCGCCCGCGACCGCATCCTGTCCGCCCGCGACCTCGACTCGGTCCTGCGCAAGATGCGCGAGAACGAGGAGCGCATGTCGAACGGACAAGGCGCGACCCGCGAAAAGGCGATGAAGAAGTACGAGCGCCTGGAGACGGAGTTCCTCACCAAGGGCGGTTACGCAGCCGAGGCCGAGGCCGCCACCATCGCCGCCGCGCTGGGCCTGCCCGACCGCGTGCTCGGCCAGCCGCTCCACACCCTCTCCGGTGGTCAGCGCCGCCGGGTCGAACTGGCCCGCATCCTCTTCTCGGACGCCGACACCCTGCTCCTCGACGAGCCGACCAACCACCTCGACGCCGACTCGATCGTCTGGCTCCGGGACTACCTCAAGAACTACCGCGGCGGCTTCATCGTGATCTCCCACGATGTCGACCTCGTCGAGACGGTCGTCAACAAGGTCTTCTACCTGGACGCCAACCGCTCGCAGATCGACGTCTACAACATGGGCTGGAAGCTGTACCAGCAGCAGCGCGAGGCCGACGAGAAGCGCCGCAAGCGCGAGCGTCAGAACGCCGAGAAGAAGGCGTCGGCCCTCAACTCGCAGGCCGACAAGATGCGCGCGAAAGCCACCAAGACCGTCGCCGCGCAGAACATGGCCAAGCGCGCCGAGCGCCTGCTCTCCGGCCTCGAAGCGGTACGGGTCTCCGACAAGGTCGCCAAGCTGCGCTTCCCGGACCCCGCGCCCTGCGGCAAGACCCCGCTGATGGCGGAGGGCCTCTCCAAGTCGTACGGCTCGCTCGAGATCTTCACCGACGTCAACCTCGCCATCGACAAGGGCTCGCGCGTCGTCATCCTCGGGCTCAACGGCGCCGGCAAGACCACCCTGCTGCGTCTCCTCGGCGGCACGGAGAAGCCCGACACCGGCGAGGTCATCCCGGGCCACGGCCTCAAGCTGGGCTACTACGCCCAGGAGCACGAGACTCTCGACCCCGAGCGTTCGGTCCTGGAGAACATGCGCTCGGCGGCTCCCGACCTCGACCTCGTCGCGGTCCGCAAGACGCTCGGCTCGTTCCTCTTCACCGGTGACGACGTCGACAAGCCGGCCGGCGTCCTCTCCGGTGGCGAGAAGACCCGTCTCGCGCTGGCGACCCTCGTCGTCTCGTCCGCCAACGTCCTGCTCCTTGACGAGCCGACGAACAACCTCGACCCGGCCAGCCGCGAGGAGATCCTCGGCGCCCTGCGCACGTACAAGGGCGCCGTCATCCTCGTCACGCACGACGAAGGCGCGGTGGACGCGCTGGAGCCGGAGCGGATCATTCTGCTGCCCGACGGCGTGGAGGACCTGTGGGGTCCGGACTACAAGGACCTCGTGGCCCTGGCCTGATCCCGGCCCGGTCGCCGGGCCTGATCCACTTGCACTGGATCATTCGGCTCACGGGTGATCCTTCATCTGAGTGAGTGGCTCTCGTACCCCGGCGTGTCATGCACCGGATTGCGGCCCGCCCCTTGTGGGGCGGGCCCTTTGCGTTCCACTGATCCTTTACCGCCCTGACCTGGCCGTTTCCTCGGAGTCTCGTTCGAACGTACGACGAAACGCCTGCGGAATTGTGCGCTCCGATTACGGCGGGCGGTTCCTCACCGGCAAACGTTGTTGTACGGACCTTGCCGAATGGGTGGCCAGGAAGCCGGGAAGGGGTGATCATGAGAGTCCAGAGCGCACTTCCTTGAGGAGGCACGGGTGGCCGAGACTCTGAAGAAGGGCAGCCGGGTAACCGGCGCCGCGCGCGACAAGCTCGCGGCAGACCTGAAGAAGAAGTACGACTCCGGTGCGAGCATCCGGGCGTTGGCCGAAGAGACCGGCCGCTCCTACGGATTCGTACACCGGATGCTCAGCGAGTCCGGCGTCACGCTGCGGGGACGCGGCGGGGCGACACGAGGCAAGAAGGCCACTTCGGCCTGACCGCCTCGGGCGGGCCCGGCCCATCGGTTTGTGGGCGGTGGCCACCCGGTCGATCGAAGGATCGCCCGGGTGGTTACTGTGCAGTCACTTACTGACCGCACAACTGCCACCCGGACCGGAGGCGCCACATGGCTTCGCTCGACTCTGTGCTCGACAAGGACGGCGTACGACTCACCGTCGAGGACGCCGTTGCCACGGTGACCCTGACCAATGCGGCCAAGCGCAACGCCCAGTCTCCCGCTCTGTGGCGGGCGTTGACAGAAGCCGGACGGTCGCTGCCGGGCAACGTGCGGGTCGTGGTGCTGCGCGGCGAGGGCAAGTCCTTCTCCGCCGGACTGGACCGGCAGGCGTTCAGCCCCGAGGGCTTCGACGGTGAGCCCTCCTTCCTTGATCTCGCACGCGGCTCCGACGAAGACCTCGACGCGGTCATCGCCGAGTACCAGGACGCGTTCACCTGGTGGCGACGCAGCGACCTCGTCACCATCGCCGCCGTACAGGGGCACGCCATCGGCGCCGGTTTCCAGCTCGCCCTGGCGTGCGACCTGCGGGTCGTCGCCGAGGACGTGCAGTTCGCCATGCGCGAGACCAGCCTCGGTCTCGTCCCCGACCTCACCGGTACGCACCCGCTGACCGGCCTCGTCGGCTACGCGCGTGCGCTGGAGATCTGCGCCACCGGGCGCTTTGTGCACGCGGCGGAGGCCGAGCGCATCGGCCTCGCCAACCTGGTCGTGCCCGGCGACGAACTCGACGGCGCGGTACGCGACTTGGCGGGTGCACTGCTGGCCGCTCCGCGCGACGCGGTGATCGAGACCAAGGCGCTGCTCCAGGGTGCGTCCTCGCGTACGTACGAGGACCAGCGCGTCGCCGAGCGCGCCGCCCAGGCCCGCAGGCTCCGTGACCTCGCGGGCCTCGGCGACTGAGGCGCTCTTGGCGCTTTCACCGATGCGCCCGCGCGTGCGTCGGCCGGCCCACTGACGGGCTCACTCCACGCGGGTCACCAGGACGGCCACCCTGACCCGGCCGTCCTGGGACGCCGCGACCGCCCTGCGCACAGCGATGGCGACGGCCAGCGCGCGGTGGCCCGCCGCCGTCGCCAGCTCCACCAGGACGTGGCCGTCGCCGACCCGTACCGGGTTGCCGAGCGTCCGGGTCAGGCCTGCCACGCCGGGGACGGCCGCGGCGGCCGCCGCGGCGCGGGCCGCGCCGCCGCGCGCCTCGTCCGGCTCCGTCCGGCCTTCCTCCGGCCGCGCGGCGCCGCCCTCGTCGTCGTACCGCTCCTCGTCGTCGTACCGCTCCTCGTATCCATCGGCGTCTCCCTCGTCCGGGGGAGTGGTCGTGAGGGGTTCCCCGCCCGCTTCCACCAGGTCCGTCACCCGCAGGTCCACGGTCATGACCGCGAGCCCCAGCCGGGCCGAAGCCGCCTCCTCCAGCACGATGCGCAGCCGCTCCGCCCGGTGCGGCAGAGGCTCGCCGCCCGCGGTGGCCGTGAGGTCCGCCTCGATCCGCAGCGGCCCGGGCGGGAGCGCGCCCGGTGGCGGCGGAACGGCGGGCTCAGCGGCGTTGTCCGGGTCGGCCAGCCCGATGCGCAGCGAACCCAGACTCACGCCGGGAACGTCCGCCGCCGCGCGCCGCAGAACCGAATCGGCCGCCTTCTCCGCAAGCCACGCGCCGTCCGACGCCTCGCCCAGGGGCAGCAGTCTGCCCAGGCCGAGTCGTTGCCGTACCGCCCGGGTCAATCCGTCAGGTGCCATTGCTCCAGCCTGCCGCATCCCCGGCGCGAGATCGGGCAACCGCACCTAATGTGGACAGCGGAGTCCAGTACCGCCCGGAAAGGGATGAACGGATATGACTGACACCCCGCAGCGAAACCGGCCCGACAACCCCGACAGGGGGTCGGTCGGCGAGGAGGCGAGGAAGACCTCAGTCACCAAGCGGGGCGGCGGCGATCCGGCCTCCCGGGGGCGTACGACGATCGCCGACGGTGTGGTCGAGAAGATCGCCGGTCTCGCGGCCCGCGACGTGGTCGGTGTGCACGCCATGGGCAGCGGGCTCTCCCGCACTTTCGGAGCCGTGCGCGACCGGGTGCCTGGCGGGACGAAGTCCGTCAGCCGGGGCGTCAAGGCAGAGGTCGGCGAGGTGCAGACGGCCCTGGACCTTGAGATCGTCGTCGAGTACGGCGTATCGATCGCCGATGTCGCCCGCGCGGTCCGGGAGAACGTCGTATCGGCTGTGGAACGCATGACGGGCCTTGAGGTCGTCGAGGTCAATATCGCGGTCAGCGATGTGAAGCTGCCCGACGAGGAAGAGGACGAGCCGGAGCCACGTCTCCAGTAGAGGGAGCAGCAGGATGAGCATGGCGGTGGTCGGCCTAGTGGCCGGTATGGCGCTCGGGTTCGCCGGGTATTTCGGCGGGTTCGGAGCATTTCTGCTGGTGGCGGCCTTGGGCGCGATCGGCTTCGTAGTGGGTAAGTTCGCCGACGGAGACCTCGAACCAGGCGAATTCTTCCGCGTGCGTGAGCGCGGCGGCCGGCCCAGGTGACCCCCGCGATGGCCACCGGTCAGATCGAGGCCGCCGGGCGCGGTGCGACCCGGATCGCCGACCGGGTCGTCGCGAAGATCGCCGCGCAGTCGGCGCGCGAGGCGCTCGGGAAGGTGCCGGAGGGCGGCAAGGCGCCGCACGCGACCGTGACCGTGCATCACGACAGGGCCCGGGTGCGGATCGTCCTCGAACTCGGCTACCCCTGCGACATCGGCGGACAGTGCGGTGCCGTACGCCGTGGAGTCACCCACGGGGTCAGCACGTTGGCCGGAATGGAGGTGTCCGAGGTGGCGGTTCACGTCGAGCGGCTGCACTCGGCCCAGGCACTCCAAGGGGAGCGGGGAAGGATCCGGTGAGCGAACCCGACAGCGGCCGCACGCAGCGGCTTCCCATCATCGAACGCGCGCAGGGCCCGTCCGGCGCGCCCGGCTCACCCGGAGCGGCCGACACGGCGCACCACCGGGTGCCTACCCTCGAGAAGGAGGAGGGCGGCGGGAAGGCGGGACGCTTCTGGTCCCCCCGCCGGGTGCCGGCCGCGCTGGTCGCCCTGGTGGTGCTCGGCGGGGTCGGTCTGCTGCTGTACGACATCGCGGCCGTACGGGCCGGTCACCCGGCGATGCGCTGGCGCCGCGAGCTGGCGGACGACCTCGCGACGCGGCCCCTGGACGACGTATGGGTGCTGGTCGGCGCGGGCGTCGCGGCGGCGCTCGGGCTGTGGCTGCTGCTCTTCGCCGTCACGCCCGGGCTGCGCGCGGTGCTGCCGATGCGGCGTACGTCCGCCGACGCCCGGGCCGGGATCGACCGGAAGGCCGCCGCGATGATGCTGCGCGACCGGGCCATGGAGGTGTCCGGCGTGCAGTCCGCGCGGGTGAAGGTGGGCCGCTCCAAGGTGCGGGTGCGGGCCCTGTCCCACTTCCGCGAACTCGACGACGTACGGGCCGACCTGGACACGGTGCTCGCCGCGGGCATCCGGCAGCTGGGGCTGGCGGGGCGGCCGGGTCTGTCCGTGCACGTTGGCCGGCCGGCCAAGAAGGGGTGACGGGGTCATGCCCAAGAAGGTCAACCGTGTCCTGCTCGGGCTCGCGGGCCTGGTGCTGCTCGCCGTCGGCGGAGGAGTGCTCGCCACCGGGCTCGGGATGTCCGTACCGTCGTGGTGGCCGTACGACGGGCGCGACGATGTGCTGCTGAGCGAGGCGGACCGTACGCGCTGGCGGGACTCGGGGTGGTGGTGGCCGGTCGTCATCGCGGTCCTCGCCGTGCTGGTCCTGCTCGCGCTGTGGTGGCTGCTCGCCCAGCTGCGCCGGCACCGGCTCGCCGAAGTGCTGGTCAACAGCGGCGACGGCGATGGTGCGGTGCTGCGGGGGCGGGCGCTGGAGAGCGTGCTGGCGGGCGAGGCGCGGACGCTGGACGGCGTGGAGCGGGCGCACGTGACGCTGACCGGGCGCCGGGACGCGCCCAAGGCGCGGCTCGCGCTGCTCCTCGCGCCCCATGCGGAACCGGCCGAAACGCTGTCCGGGCTCACGCACGGGGCGTTGGCTCATGCGCGGGACTCGGCGGGACTGGAGTCCCTCCCGGCGGAGATCCGTCTGCGGGAGGTCAAGCACGGGGCGCGGCGCGTGAGTTGAGGCGGTCGGTGCGCCGCGCGACGGCGCGACCGGTCGCCGGCCGGCGCCCCATGCGGAACCGGCCGGCGACCGAGAGAGCGGCAGACCGGGTCAGAAGCCGTGGCGGGCGCCGCCGTCGACCGGGAGCATGATGCCCGTCAGGTACGACGCCGCAGGGGACAGCAGGAACGCCGCCGCCTTGCCGAACTCCTCCGGCCGGCCGTAGCGTCGCAGCGGGATGCCCGACTCGTTGGCCGTACGCGCCGCCTCCGCGTCGCCGGACAGGGCGTCCAGCTGACGCACCCGGTCCGTGTCGATCCGGGCCGGCAGCAGGCCCACGACCCGGATGCCGCGCGGGCCCAGGTCGTCGGAGAGGGACTTCGCGAAACCGGCCAGTCCCGGCCGCAGGCCGTTGGAGATGGTCAAACCGTGGATCGGTTCGTGGACCGAGCCCGAGAGTACGAATCCGATGACGCCGCCCTCGGAGAGCTCGGCCGCCGCCGCACGGGCCAGACGTACCGCCCCGAGGAAGACGGAGTCGAAGGCCGCCTGCCACTGCTCGTCCGTGTTGTCGGCCGCGACGCCCGGCGCCGGGCCGCCGACGCTGATCAGGATGCCGTCGAAGCGCCCGAAGTGCGCCCGGGCGGCGGCGATCAGGCGCTCCGCCGACGCCGGGTCGGCGTTGTCCGCGGCGACGCCGATCGCGTTCGGCCCGAGCTCGGCGGCGGCGTCCGCGACCGCCTTCTCGTCGCGGCCGCTCATCACGACTTTCGCGCCGTCCGCCGTCAACTGCCGCGCCGAGGCGAAGCCGAGCCCGCGACTGGCCCCGGTCACGACGTACACCCGGTCCTTCAATTCAAGATCCATGGGGCCATCCTGCCGGTTCTTCCCCGTCGAGGGCGAGTGCGGACACCACAAGCCCGATATGACTGAATGCCTGGGGGAAGTTCCCCAGCTGCCGCCCGGTGGCCGGGTCGTACTCCTCGGCGAGCAGCCCCACGTCGCTGCGCAGCTTCAGCAGCCGCTCGAAGAGCTCCCGGGCCTCCTCCACCCGGTCCGTCATCCGCAGCGCGTCGACGAGCCAGAACGAACAGGCCAGGAACGTTCCTTCGTCGCCCGGCAGACCGTCGACGGTGAGGCGGTCCGTGCTGTAGCGGCGGATGAAACCGTCATTGCTGAGCTCGTCCCGCACCGCCTCGACCGTCCCCATGACCCGCGGATCGTCCGGCGGCAGGAAGCCGACCCGGGGAATGAGAAGCGCGGCGGCGTCCAGCTCGCGGGAGCCGTAGTACTGCGTGAAGGTGTTGCGCTCGGGGTCGTACCCCTTCTCGCACACCTCCCGGTGCACCTCGTCGCGCATCGCCCGCCAGCGGTCCGCGTCACCGCGCAGTGCCGGGTTCCCCTCCAGAGCGCGTACGGCGCGGTCGGCCGCCACCCACGCCATCACCTTGGAGTGCACGAAGTGCCGGCGCGGCCCCCGGACCTCCCACAGGCCCTCGTCCGGCTCGCGCCAGTTGGACTCCAGGAAGCCCAGGAGGCTGAGCTGCAGGTTCCACGCGTGCGGTTTGGACTGCAGGCCCCAGGTTCTGGCCAGATGAAGCGAGTCGATGACCTCTCCGTACACATCGAGCTGGAGCTGTTTGACGGCCGCGTTGCCGGTCCGGACGGGCTTGGAACCCTCGTATCCGCCCAGCCACGGCAGTTCCGTCTCGGGCAGCCGCCGCTCGCCGGAGAGCCCGTACATGATCTGGAGGTCGGCCGGATCACCCGCGACGGCCCGCAGCAGCCAGTCGCGCCACGCGGCGGCCTCGTCGAGGTAACCGGCGGCGACGAGCGCGCCGAGGGTGAGGGTGGAGTCGCGCAGCCAGCAGTAGCGGTAGTCCCAGTTGCGTACGCCGCCGATCTCCTCCGGGAGCGATGTGGTGGGGGCGGCGACGATGCCGCCGGTCGGGGCGTAGGTGAGCGCCTTCAGAGTGACGAGGGAGCGCAGGACGGCCTCGCGGTACGGGCCTTCGTACCCGCAGATCGCGGCCCAGGCCTCCCAGTCCTGGAGGCTGTGCTCCAGTCCTTCATACGGGTCAGTGAAGGGCGGCTGCGGCTGGTGCGACGGGTGCCAAGTAAGGACGAATGCAACTTTTTCGCCCTCGGCGACGGTGAACGACGAGTAGGTGGTGTACTGCTGGCCCCACGTCTTCACCCGGTCCGCCGGCTCGGCGCGCAGCCAGACGGCGTCGGGGCCCGCGACGGCCACCCGATGCCCGGCCGTGCGGCGCACCCACGGCACGATGTTGCCGTAGTCGAAGCGCAGCCGGAGCGTGGAGCGCATCGCCACCTCGCCGGAGAGGCCCTCCACGATCCGTACGACATCGGGGGCGTTGTCGCGCTGCGGCATGAAGTCGGTGACCTTGACCGAGCCGGAGCGGGTCTCCCAGACCGTGTCCAGGATGAGGGAGTCGCCGCGATACGCGCGGTGGGAGCAGCTGCTCCCACCGGCCGGGGCCATGCGCCAGTGGCCGTTCTCCTCGTCACCGAGCAGCGCGGCGAAGCAGGCTGCCGAGTCGAAGCGGGGAAAGCAGAGCCAGTCGATGGAGCCGTCCCTGCCGACCAGTGCCGCGGTCTGCAGGTCCCCGATGAGCGCGTAGTCCTCGATGCGTTGGGTCACGCACACTCGTGTTCCCGCACAGACGTGGCATTAAGCGGCCTCCTGCGAGGGTCGCCGGACGGGCCTCGGCTCAGGCGTCCGCGGTGGCGGGCTCGGCCGGTGTCACGTCGCCCGCTTCGGCCGCCGCGGCGCGATCGCGCAGTTCGCGGCGTACGAGAACGACCCAGCCGAACGGTACGGCGGCGGCGAACAGCCACCACTGCACGGCGTACGCCATGTGCGGGCCGATCGAGTCGGCGTCGGGTTCGGGCACCAGCTGCGGCCTGGGGCCCGCCGGGACGGGCTCGGTCTGCTCGATGTATCCGCCGAGGACCGGCCGCGAGAGCACCTTCGCCTGCTGCTCGCTGTTGATCAGCATGATCTGCCGGTTCGGCAGACCGCGCAGGTCCTTGATGCCGCTGGCCGCCGTCGTCTCGTCGGCCTTGAGGCGTCCGGTGACGATGACTTCGCCCTTGGGCGCGGCCGGGACCTCGGGGAACGCCTGCTGGTCGGTGCCGAAGGGAATCCAGCCGCGGTTGACGAGCACGGCGCGGCCGTCGTCCATGACCAGCGGGGTGAGGACGTGGAACCCGACCTTGTCGTCGGCGTCGGTCCTGCGGCGTACGACGACTTCGTGCGCGGTGTCGTACGTGCCGGTGGCGGTCACCCGGCGCCAGTAGTCGGCGCGCGGGACGGTGTGTCCGGGGGAGGTGAGGTCGCCGACGGGAAGGGGCTTCGCCCTGAGGTTCCCGGAGATCAGCTCGTTCTGCGCGACGCGGTGCTCGTGCCGGTGCAGCTGCCAGAAGCCCAGCTCGACCATCGCGGGAATGAGGACGAGCATCAGGAGGGTGAGGATCACCCACTGCCGGGACAACAGGAAGCGGTACACGTCCTTGACGTTACCTGGCGGGCGGTGATCCCCGGCGAGTGGGTCTCCCGCCGGGGCGAGCCCGCGTCAGCGGCCGCGTGGCCTTCAGACCCGGTCGACGATGCCCACCTTCCCCTCCGAGCGCGAGCAGTGCGCGCCGCAGTACCAGTGGCCGTCGACCTCGACGCCCTGGCCCAGGATCTGCACCCGGCAGTGCTCGCAGATGGGGGCCATCCGGTGGATGGCGCAGGAGAAGCAGTCGAAGACGTGCACCGCGCCCTGCGCGTGCACCTCGAACGACATGCCGTAGTCGTTTCCGCATACCTCACAACGTGCCATGCGCCACAGGGTGGGGCGGCGGGCGGCGGGAGGGCGAGTGGCCGGCGGGCGAGTCGCGCGCCAATCACCCGTCTGCCGGAGACACGTCCCGCAGCAGCTGGGTGAAGGCGGCCTCGTCGACGACAGGGGTGCCGAAGGACTTGGCCTTGACGGTCTTGGACGTGGCCGAGTCGGGGTCGTTGGTCACGAGCAGGCTCGTGAGCCGGGACACACTCGTCGCGATGTGCAGGCCCGCCTCGACCGCGCGGTCCTCCAGCAGCTCGCGGTCCACCGAGGTGTCGCCGGAAAACGCCACCCGCATGCCCTGCTTGAGTAGTTTGCCCGGTTCGTACCGCCCGGGGTTCGGGTACGGGCACGCGGGCCGCTTGCGCGACGGACGCCAGGTGCCCCCGCCGCCACGGTACGACGCCTGGTGACCCACCCTCGGCGTCGCCGGCGAGTCCGACCACTCCGTGAGCGGTCGGCATTCGAGCAGCGGCAGCCGTACGCCGCCCTGCGCCGCGGCGTGCAGGCTCGGGCGGAACGCCTCGGCGAGTACGCGCGCGTCGTCGAGCGCGTGGTGCGCACGCTGCTGCACGACGCCGAAATGTGCGGCCAGCGACTCCAGCTTGTGATTGGGCAGCGGCAGGCGCAGCTCCTTGGAGAGCGCGATCGTGCACAGCCGCTGCTGCACGGGCGCGGTGCGCTCGGCCCGCGCGTACTCGCGGGCGATCATCGACCAGTCGAACATCGCGTTGTGCGCGACGAGCACCCGGCCGTCGAGCCGCTCGGAGAGTTCGGCGGCGATCTCGGGGAACAGCGGGGCGCCCACGAGCACATCGCTCGTCAGGCCGTGGATCCAGACGGGGCCGGGGTCGCGCTCGGGGTTGACGAGCGTGTACCAGTGGTCCTCGACGTTCCCCCGGAAGTCCAGCCGGTAGACGGCAGCGGAGATTATCCGGTCGTCACGCGCGAGCCCGGTGGT
Source organism: Streptomyces sp. NPDC055287 (assembly GCF_053646035.1). Classification (NCBI taxonomy): domain Bacteria; kingdom Bacillati; phylum Actinomycetota; class Actinomycetes; order Kitasatosporales; family Streptomycetaceae; genus Streptomyces; species Streptomyces sp. NPDC055287. Next base: position 222,993 of record NZ_JBSHNE010000011.1, read on the forward strand.
CTCCACGTCGACGACCGCGTACCCCTTCGGGTAGGCGGTCGGCCACGGCGCTGCTGTCGATTGGTCTTCGAGCATGGTCACTGAGGATACGGGCCTCCACTGACAGCCCTGTCCGCCCGGGTGAGCAGACCGTCCACCAGAGCCCTCACCGAGTTGACGAAGAGGCGTTCGGGATCGGCGGGGCGGGCCAGGGCGCGCGCGAGCGCCGGGTCGTGTTCCGCGCTCCGCGCGTCCCACAGATCCTCCTCGCCCGGGTGCTGAGCGGGGGCGCGTTCGCGGTTGCGCTCGACGAGGACGTACCCGACGACCTGGAACTGGACGGCGCGTACGGCCTCGGCGGCCCGCGCGCCGCGCAGACCCGCCGCGTGCACCTCGTGGACCAGCGCCTGCTGGGCGGGCAGGAACATCCGCTCGGTCAGCCCGCGTTCGTGGACCATCGCGATCAGGTGCGGGCGCTCGCGCAGCTCGCGGCGCAGGCCGCGGGCGACGGAGACGATGCGGGCGGCCGGGGTGCGGCCGGCCGGGCGGACGGCGCTCATCTCCTCCACGGTCCGTTCGACCAGGGCGTCGAGGAGCGACTCGCGGTTGCCGACGTGCCAGTAGATCGAGGTGACCGCCGTGCCGAGCTCGGCGGCGAGCTTGCGCATCGTGAGCGACGCCGGACCGTGCTGCTTGACGAGGGCGGCGGCCGCTTCCAGGACCTCCTCGCGGGTCAGCGCGGCGCGCGGGCCGCCGCCCCCTGTGCTTCCTGTGCTGCGTGTGCTGCCTGCGTTCTGCGTGCTCTGCGTGCTCCGTGTGCTCCGTGGCATGGAGCCCCCCAAATCCGTTGCCTGCACGGCTCTTTCCCCTTCATCGAGGCTGGTGTAACAGTGTTACAGGTTTCCTCCCGATGAAGGGCGGTACGACATGGCACGCGTACGGTACGGCGCGCGGACCGAGGCCGAGATCGCGGCGGCTCGCGCATCCGCTTCCGGGCTTCCCGACATCTGGTCCACCGGTGTGGTCGCCCTCTGGGAGAGCGACCCCGACGCGGTGGCGGCCGTACTGCCGCCGCCCCTCAAGCCCGCCGAGCGGCCGCTCGTACGGGCCAACATCAGCAAGGTCGAGCTGCCGGGCTACCCCCTCGGCGCCGGCTCGGTGGCGGTCGCGGCCGTCCACGACGGGGTCACCGGCTGGTACCCCCTCGTCATGCCGATGACCCACGAACGGGCCCTGATCGGCGGCCGCGAGGTCTTCGGCGAGCCCAAGAAGCTGGGCGAGGTGACCGTCGAGCGCGACGGCCTGGTCGTACGCGCCTCACTCGCCCGGCACGGCATCGCCTTCGTCGAGGTCCGGGGCGCGGTGGAGGGGCCGCTGCCGCTGCCCGAACCGGCCGAGAAGGTGGACTTCTACTACAAGTTCCTGCCCGCTGTGGACGGCCGGGGCTTCGACGCCGACCCGGTCCTCGTGCACTGCGTCCGCAACGAGAAGGTGCGCAGGCTCGAGCGGATCACCGGTGACGTGGTGCTGCGCGAGTCGATGTACGACCCGGTCGCCGATCTGCCCGTACGCCGCGTCGTGGAGATCACCATCGGTGAGAAGACCACCGACCAGAAGGGGCGCGTGGTGGAGCGGGTGAGCGCGGGGGCGCTGCTCCCGTACATCCACCAGCGGTACGACGACCCGCTGCAGATCCTCGACGGCCCGCCGGAGGGGAGCGTCTGATGCGGCTGGGGGAGGGCCAGGTCGCCGTCGTCACGGGGGCGGCGAGCGGCGTCGGTCTCGCGATGGTCCGCCGGTTCGCCGCCGAGGGGCTCAAGGTCGTACTCGCCGATGTGGAGGAGGGGGCACTGGAGAAGGCCGCCTCCGAACTCCGGGCGGAGGGGGCGCAGGTGCTCGCCCGCGTCGTGGACGTCGGCGAGCGCGACGACGTCACCGCGCTCGCGGACGCGGCGTACGACACCTTCGGCGCGGTCCACGTGCTGTGCAACAACGCGGGGGTCGGCTCCGGCGCGGAGGGGCGCATGTGGGAGCACGAGGTGAACGACTGGAAGTGGGCGTTCGCCGTGAACGTGTGGGGCGTCTTCCACGGCATCCAGGCGTTCGTCCCACGGATGATCGCCGGCGGCGAACCCGGGCACGTCGTCAACACGTCGTCGGGGGACGGCGGGATCGCCCCGCTGCCGACTGCTTCCGTGTACGCCGTCACCAAGGCGGCCGTCGTGACGATGACCGAGTCGCTGTACGCCCATCTGCGGGCGGAGGGCGTTCCCGTGAGCGCGTCGGTGCTGTTCCCCGGACCGCACATGCTCCGTACGGGGCTGTGGGAGTCGCACCGCAACCGGCCCGCGCGCTACGCCAAGGAACGGCCGCGCAGGACGCCGTACCGCAGCCTCGGGCAGTGGGAGACGGCGATGGAAGAGGCGGGGCACGCGATCGAGTTCACGCCGGTCGAGGACGTTGCCGGAACCGTCGTGGACGGGATAGCGGCGGACCGCTTCTGGATGCTGCCGGCGAGCGAGCACAGCGACCGGCAGATCCGAGCCAGGTCGCGGTCGATGCTCGACCGCTCCAATCCGTCGTACCTGGAGAGCTTCATTCTCGACTGAGGGGGATGCGCGATGACAGCGCAGAGCGACCCGTACCTGATCATCTCCTCCGACTGCCACGCCGGACTGCCGACCGAGCGGTACCGGCCCTATCTGGACAGCGCCTTCCACCGGGACTTCGACGACTTCCTCGGACAGCGGGACGCCCGCCGCGAGGAGATGACACGCCTGGGCGTACGCAACGAAGCCTTCGCCGCCAAGTGGTTCCACGACAACGAGGAGGGCCTGCGGGGCGGCTGGGACTCCGCCCAGCGCCTCAAGGAGCTGGACGGCGACGGGGTGGCGGCCGAGGTCGTCTTCCCCGACGCCGATGCCGTGGACAGCCAGACCGCCGCGCCCTTCGGAGTCGGCCTCGGCCTCTCCGGGGACCAGGACCCGCGCCTCGGCATGGCGGGCGCGCGGGCGCACAACCGGTGGCTCGCGGAGTTCGTGGCGCAGAACCCCGAACGGCACTGCGGCGTGGCGCTCCTTCCCATCACGGGCGAGGTGGGGGCGGTCGTCGCCGAGATCAACCGGGCCAAGGAGTCCGGGCTGGGCGCGCTGATGATCCCCTCGATGTGGGTCGACAAGGCGCCCTACCACGACCGCCGTTACGACCCGGTGTGGGCGGCCGCGGCCGAGACGCGGATGCCGGTGGTGACCCACTCGGGAGCCGCACCCCGCCACGAGTACGGCGACCACCTGGGCATCTACGTCTCCGAGGTCACGTGGTGGCCGGCCAGGCCGCTGTGGTTCCTGCTGTGGTCGGGCGTCTTCGAGCGCCACCCGGGGCTGAGGTTCGGCGTCGCCGAGTCCGGCTGCTGGTGGCTGCCGAACCAGCTGTGGTTCATGGACCGCCTCTACCTGGGCGCGCACGGCGGGAAGAAACTCTCGCCCTTCGCCGAGCTGCAGCGGCCGCCGAGCGAGTACCTGGACCGGCAGGTCTTCATCTGCGCCACCAACACCAAGCGCCGCGAACTCGCCCAGCGCTACGAGATCGGCGTGGACAACATCCTGTGGGGCAGCGACTTCCCGCACCCCGAGGGCACCTGGCCCGACACGCGCGCGTGGCTGCGGCGGACCTTCCACGACATCCCCGTCACCGAGACCCGCCGCATCCTCGGTCTGGCCGCGGCCGAGGTCTTCGGCTTCGACACGGCGAAGCTCGCCCCGCTGGCGCGGCGCATCGGCCCGACGCCGGGGCGGCTGGGCCAGCCGGACGACCAGGGGCCCGTGGAGGCGTCGTGGATGAGGTCGCGCGAGGTGGGCAGGCACTGGCTGACCGGCCACGACTTCCCGCAGCTGGGGGTCGCGCCGTGACCGACGACCGTTACACCGTCATCTCGGCGGACTGCCACGCGGGCGCCGATCTCCTCGACTACAAGCCGTACTTGGAGAAGCGCCACCACGACGACTTCGAAGCCTGGGCGGCGACGTACGTCAATCCGTACGAGGACCTCCTCGCCGACACCGCCGACCGCAACTGGAATTCCGCGCGCCGCCTCGCCGAGCTGGAGGCGGACGGCATTGTGGCGGAAGTGGTCTTCCCGAACACCATCCCGCCCTTCTTCCCCAGCGCCTCGCTGATGGCCCCCGCCCCCTCGAAGGCGGAGTACGAGCAGCGATGGGCCGGTCTGCGAGCCCACAACCGCTGGCTGGCCGACTTCTGCGACGCCGCACCCGGGCGCCGCGCCGGCGTGGCGCAGATCCTCCTCAACGACGTCGGCGAGGCGGTGCGCGAAATCCGCCGCACCAAGGACGCGGGCCTCACCGGAGGCATACTGCTGCCGGGCGCGCCGCCGGGTTCGGGCCTACCCGAGCTCTACTCGCGGACGTACGACCCGCTCTGGGCCGTCTGCGAGGAGCTGGACGTACCCGTCAACCACCACGGCGGGTCCGCGTCCCCGCCGCTGGGCGACGAACCGGCCGCGCGCGCCGTCTTCATGGTGGAGACGACGTGGTTCTCGCACCGGGCCCTGTGGCATCTGATGTTCGGCGGGGCGTTCCGCCGCCACCCCGGCCTGAGGCTCGTCCTCACCGAACAGGGCTCGGGCTGGATCCCCGGCGTGCTCGGCATGCTGGACTACTACCACTCCCGTCTGGTGGCGGCGGCGACCCGCGCGTCCACCGCGGAGTCGAAGTTCGGCGCGGGCCTGGCGGGCTCGATGGGCAGCAGCCCGAGTGAGGTCTGGCGCGACAACTGCTACGTCGGCGCGAGCTTCATGCGCCCGCACGAGGTGCCGCTGCGCGACCGGATCGGGCTCGACAAGATCATGTGGGGCAGCGACTATCCCCACGACGAAGGTACGGCGCCGTACTCCCGCGAGGGCCTGCGGATCGCGTACGCCGGTCTGCCGCGCGAGGAGATCGCGGCCATGGTGGGCGGGAACGCGGCCCGCGTGTACGGCTTCGACCTCGGCCTGCTCGACCCGATCGCGGCGAAGGCCGGCCCGCGGGTGACGGAGACGGCCGAGCCGCTCCCGCTCACGGAGATCCCGCCCGACGCGACGAGTCCGGCCTTCGCGCCGGGCGGGTCGGTCCGTGTCTGGTGACAGCACGGGTGAGACCCTCCCCGGGTGACTGAGCAGACTGATGGCGAGGCCCACGGCGGAGCCCTCGGCGCGCGCCTGAACTGGCTGCGCGCCGGGGTGCTCGGAGCCAACGACGGCATCGTCTCGACGGCCGGCATCGTCGTCGGCGTCGCCGGGGCGACCGACGAGCGCTCCGCGCTCCTGACGGCGGGCCTCGCCGGACTGCTGGCCGGGTCCATGTCGATGGCGGCGGGGGAGTACGTATCGGTGTCGACGCAGCGCGACTCGCAGGAGGCGGCGCTGGCGCAGGAACGGCGCGAGCTGCGGGAGGAGCCGGAGGCCGAACTGGCGGAGCTGACCGAGCTGCTGGCGGCGCGCGGACTGTCCGAGGACGTGGCCCGCGAGGCCGCCCAGCAGCTCACCGAACGCGACGCGCTGCGCGCGCACGCGCGCGTGGAGCTCGGCATCGACCCCGAGGACCTCACCAACCCGTGGCACGCGGCCGTCGCGAGCTTCGTCGCCTTCACGGTCGGCGCACTGCTCCCGCTCTTCGCGATCACTCTCCCGCCCCCCTCCTGGCGGCTCCCGGTCACGGTCGTCTCGGTCCTGGTCGCCCTGGCCCTGGCGGGCTGGAGCAGCGCCCGGCTGGGCGCCGCTCCACCGCGACCGGCGGTGCTGCGGAACATGGCGGGCGGGGCGCTGGCGATGGCGGTTACGTACGGGGCGGGGTCGGCGCTGGGGGCGGCGGGGGTTTAGCGGTGGCGGATCAACCGCTCCGCGAATGGGGGCGAATTCCGCATCGCGCGCCGCGCTGACAGGCCGTCTCACATACTTGTCGGTAACAACCCCTAGCCGAGCGCTCATCTGCGCCTCTATCGTGCGGGCATGCCGAACCTGCCCGATGTCGTGCTGTGGTCGATACCGGCCTTTGTCCTGCTCACCGTCCTGGAGATCGTGAGCTACCGCCTGCATCCCGACGAGGACGCCGCCGGGTACGAGACCAAGGACGCCGTCACCAGCGTCGGCATGGGGCTCGGCAGCATCGGCTTCGACTTCCTCTGGAAGATCCCGATTGTCGCGATCTACATGGCGGTGTACGAGCTGACGCCCGCCCGCGTCCCCCTCCTGTGGTGGACGATCCCGCTGATGCTGCTCGCGCAGGACTTCTTCTACTACTGGTCGCATCGCGGCCACCACGTCATCCGCATCCTGTGGGCCTGCCACGTCGTCCACCACTCCAGCCGCAAGTTCAACCTCACCACCGCCCTGCGCCAGCCCTGGACGAGCCTCACCGTCTGGCCGTTCTACCTGCCACTGATCGTGTGCGGCGTGCACCCGGCAGCCCTCGCGTTCTGCTCGTCCGCCAACCTCGTCTACCAGTTCTGGGTGCACACCGAGCGGGTCGGCAAGCTGCCGCGCCCATTCGAGTACGTCCTGAACACGCCGTCCCACCACCGCGTCCACCACGCCTCCCAGGGCGGCTACCTGGACCGGAACTTCGGCGGCATCCTGATCGTCTGGGACCGGCTCTTCCGTTCCTTCGCGGCCGAGACCGAGCGGCCCGTCTACGGCCTGACCAAGAACATCGAGACGTACAACCCGCTGCGCGTGGCCACCCACGAGTACGCCGCCATCGCCCGCGACGTACGGGCCGCCACCACCTGGCGCGAGCGCGCGGGCCGGATCTTCGGAGGCCCGGGCTGGCAGCCACGGCCGGCGGAGCCGAAGGTCACCGGGCAGGCGCAGGAAGCCGCCGCGGGACGCGCCGCGTGAGCGCCGCCGAAGCCACCCCCGCCGCCCCGCGTGCGGGCGCCGGAGCGGACACCGTCCGGCGTGCCGTGTGGGCCCGGGGGCTCCTGGTCGCCTTCGGCGTCGCGGCCCTCGCCGACCTCGGCTCGCTCGTCGCGGGCGCGGACCTCGGCCACCAGATCGCCAAGCCGCTCCTGATGCCCCTGCTGGCCGCGTACGCCGCAGCCCGCGGCGGCCCCCGTCTCCTGATCGCGGCGCTGCTCTTCGGCTGGGGCGGCGACGTCCTCCTGCTCTCCGACGCCGAAGCGGCCTTCATGGCCGGCATGGGCTCCTTCGCCGCCGGTCACGTCTGCTACCTCGTGCTGTTCGGACGCGGCCGTACGTCGCCGATCCTCGGCGCCGGGTACGCCGTCGCCCTCCTCGCCACCGTCGCGCTCCTGTGGCCCGACCTCCCCGCCGACCTGCGGGTCCCCGTCGCCGGGTACAGCCTGCTGCTCACGGCGATGGCGTACCGCGCGAGCGGCCTCGGCCTGTACGCCGGACTCGGCGGCGCGCTCTTCCTGCTCTCCGACACCCTCATCGCCACCGGCGTCGCCGGGTGGCCCCAGCTGCCCGCCCCCGACTTCTGGATCATGCTCACCTACCTGGCCGCGCAATACCTGCTGGTCAAGGGCGTGCTGAGGCGGCAGGAGGCCCCGCCCGGCCCGGCGGCGTACGGTGAAGGCCGCACCACCGTCTGAGCACCGAGGATCCGCCCCATGCGCGCCACCGTCATCCATGCCCCGCACGACATCCGCGTGGAGGAGGTGCCGGACCCCCGGGTCCAGGAACCCACCGATGTGGTCGTACGGGTGCTGCGCGCCTGCATCTGCGGCAGCGACCTCTGGGCGTACCGGGGGGAGTCGGCCCGGCAGCCCGGGCAGCGCATCGGGCACGAGTTCCTCGGCGTCGTCGAGGAGGCCGGGTCCCGCGTGGCCGGGTTCGCGCCCGGCGATCTCGTCGTCGCGCCCTTCGTGTGGTCCGACGGCACGTGCGAGTACTGCGCCGAAGGGCTCCAGACCTCCTGCCCGCAGGGCGGCTTCTGGGGCTCGGTCGGCTTCGACGGCGGACAGGGCGAGGCCGTCCGCGTGCCCTTCGCCGACGGCACGCTGGTCAAGCTCCCGGCCGCCGCTGCCTCCGACGACCGGCTGCTGACCGGACTCCTCGCCCTCTCCGACGTGCTGGGCACCGGACACCACGCGGCCGTCGGCGCGGGTGTGCGGCGCGGCTCGACGGTCGCGGTCGTCGGTGACGGCGCGGTCGGACTGTGCGGTGTGCTGGCCGCCAAGCGCCTCGGCGCCGAACGCGTCATCGCGCTGGGCCGCCACCTGGCACGCACCGACATCGCGAAGACCTTCGGCGCCACGGACATCGTGGCCGAGCGCGGCGACGCGGCGATCGCGGCCGTACGGGAACTCACCGGCGGCCAGGGCGCGCACGGCGTGATCGAGGCCGTCGGCACCGAGCAGTCGATGCGCACGGCCGTCGGCATCGTCCGCGACGGCGGTTCGATCGGTTACGTCGGCGTCCCGCACGGCAGCGGTACCGGCCTCGACCTGAGCGTGATGTTCGACCGCAACATCGCCCTGCGCGGGGGAGTGGCGCCCGTGCGCGCCTACATTCCGGAACTGCTGCCGGACGTGCTGGACGGGACGATCGACCCGTCGCCGGTCTTCGACGTGAGCGTCGGCCTCGACGGCGTGCCCGGAGGCTACAAGGCGATGGACGAGCGCACCGCGCTCAAGGTCCTCGTCAAGCCGTGACGTCCTGATGCACGGAAACGGGCCGCCCGGATGGATTCCGGGCGGCCCGTTCACGCGTGCTGCCTACTTCTTGGTCACGGCGTCCAGCGCGTCGGCGATGCCGACTCCGTAGAAGCCGTTGTAGTTCCTACCGCCCTCGCAGACTGCGTCGATCTTGCCGTCGCCGTTGATGTCGTACGGGTCGGTGCACGGCGCCGCGTCAGCCTGGCTCGCCAGGAGGGACTTGACGCGCTTCGGCGAGGCGTGCGGGTGCGTGCTCTTGATGAGCGCCACGACGCCCGCCACGTGCGGGGAGGCCATCGAAGTACCGGCCATGTAGCCCCACTTGCCGCCGGGAACCGGGCCCAGGATCAGGCCGCTCGTCGCAGGGGGCGCGGGCTTCTGGTACGCCGTGCTGTCGCCGCCCGGGGCCGCGATGTCGATGACACCGTGACCGTAGTTGGAGAACGACGACTTCAGGCCCTTCGCACCGGTCGAGGCGACGGTGACGACGCCCGGCAGCTGCGTCGGGGCGTCGAGGCACTCGCCCGGGTCGATGTCGCGCGGCACCGGGGTGGTGTCGTTCGGGCTCGTCGTGTCATGGATCGAGTCCGCCGCGAGATCGTAGTTCGAGTTTCCGGACGCGGCGACGTTCACCGCGCCCTTCTTCTCGGCGTACCGCGAGGCCCGGACGATGGCGTCGACGAGCGCCTTCTGGTCCGGGTCGTCCTTGCAGTTGAACATCCACGGGTCGGTGTAATAGCTGTTGTTCGTCACATCGACGCCGTGCTCGGCCGCCCACACGAAGCCGCAGACGACGGACTCCGTGTAGAAGAACCCGGCCGTCGTGGACACCTTGATGCCGGAGACCTTGACGCCCGGCGCGACACCGGTGACACCGACGCCGTTCTTCGCGGCGGCGATCTCGCCGGCCACGTGCGTGCCGTGCGGGCTCTCCTCGGCCGACGGGCGCCAGGCGCCGTCCGACGTATCGGGCTTGCCCGTCACGCAGTTGACCGACGCCTCGCGGTCGAAGTTCGGCGCGAGGTCCGGGTGCGTGTCGTCGACACCCGTATCGAGGACGGCGACCGTGACCTTCCTGCTGCCGAGCGTCTTCTCGTGGGCCTTGTCCGCCTTGATGGCGGGCAGGTCCCACTGCAGCGGCTGCAACGGGTCCTCACCGGCGACGGCGTCCGCGGACGCCGCCTCGGCCTGGGCGCCGGTGAGCGCCTTCGGCGTGCCGATGTCCTTCGTCGACTGGGCGGGCAGCGGCGCCGTACGGGTCGCACCCGCCGACTGCACGCCCTTGACGCCCCGCATCGTCTTCGCGAACGCGTCGTTCGACGAGTGGACGACGATCACACCGATCTGGTCGTACGCCTGGACGATCGTGCCGCCGGCCTCGCCGACGGCCTTCTTCACCCGGGCCGCATTGCCCTTGCCCGGCCGTACGTTGACGACGTAACTCAGCGGCGTCCCCACGGCCTCGGTGACGGCCGACCTGGCGTCGACCGCGCCGAGCGCGTCGGCCGAGGTGGCCGACGCGGTCCCCGGCAGGAACGCGAGGGCGGCCGTGACGGCCATGCCCGCGGATATGGCCACGGTGCGGCGGGACCGCTGGGTGCGGTGCGGCGTCATGAGATCTCCGGTTCGCGTGGGTGGGCGGGACCTTTGACGATCACTTCTTGACGGCGTCGAGGGCGTCGACGACACCGGCGCCGTAGTAGCCGTTGTAGTTCGCGCCGCCCTCACAGGTGGTGGCCTCGACCCAGTTGCCCGCCGCGTCGTACACGTGGCTCGGGCAGCCCGGGTTGTCGGCCTGCTTCTTGAGCAGCCGCTGGAGTTCGGCCGGGCTCGCCTTCGGGTGCGCGCTCTTGAGCAGCGCGGCGACGCCCGCGACGTGCGGGGTGGCCATCGAGGTGCCCTGCTTGTAGCCGTAGGCGCCGCCGAGGACGGTCGACAGGACACGGCCGTTGGCGTCGGGCGTGGCCGGGATCTGCCACTTGTCGCCACCCGGGGCCGCGACGTCCGCGACGCCGTACCCGTAGCTGGAGTAGTAGGACTTGACGTTCTTGTCGCCCGTGGCGGTGACCGTCATGACGCCCGGCAGCTGGGTCGGGATGTCGAAGCACTCGGACGGGTCGATGACCCGGTCGCCGGGGGTGGTGTCGTTCGGGCTGGAGTCGTCGAGGATCTCGTCGGCCGCCAGGTCGAAGTCCGAGTTGCCGGCCGCGGCGACGTTCAGGGCGCCCTTGCGCTCGGCGTACTTGGTGGCGCGCGTCAGGGCGTCCAGGAGGGCCTTCTGGTCCGGGTCGTCCTTGCAGTTGAACATCCACGGGTCGACGTAATAGCTGTTGTTCGTCACGTCGATGTCGTGCTCGGCGGCCCACACGAAGCCGCAGACGACCGCCTCGGTGAAGAAGAGGCTGGTGCCCGGCTCGCTGACCTTGATGCCCGCGAGCTTGACGCCCGGCGCGACACCGGCGACGCCGAGTCCGTTGCGCGGAGCGGCGATCGTACCGGCGACGTGCGTGCCGTGGTCACTGCCGTCGGTGTACGGACGCCAGGCGCCCTCCGAGGAGTCCGCGACGCCGCCGACGCAGTTGGCCGACTGGGACTTGGAGAAGTTCGGCGCGAGGTCCGGGTGGGTGTCGTCGACACCGGTGTCGATCACGCCGACGGTGACCTTGCTGCTGCCGTCGTTGACCTTCGCGGCCTTGTCCGCGCCAATGGCCCGGATGTCCCACTGGTTGGCCTCCAGCGGCTCCTGACCGGGCGCCGCGGCCGCCTCCGCCTTCGCGGCCTCGGCCGCGGACAGCTTCTGGGTGGTGCCTTCCTCGGTGATGCCGACCGGGGTGAGCGGGGCGGTGCGGGTCGCGCCCGCCGAAGAGACACCCTTGGCCTTGCGTATCTGCTTGCCGAAGTCCGGGTTCTGCGAGTGGACGACGATGACACCGATCTGGTCGTACGCCTTCACCACCGTGCCGCCGGCCCTGGCGATCGCCCGCTTCACCGAAGCGCTCGTACCGTGGCCACCCTTGGTGTTGACCACGTACGACAGCTTCGGGCCTGTGGCGGAGTCGGACGCCGCGACGGCGGGGCCGTCGAGCGGCGCGGCCGAGGCGGCCGCTCCGGGCAGGAAGCCGAGCGAAGCCGTGAGAGCCAGTCCGACGGGCAGGGCAAGGGTGCGCTGCCGTCTGGATCCCAGATGAGCCATGGGTTCTCCACATCATCCGTGAGAGCCGCCCTGCGCGGGTGCACATGAGCGGGTACATGACGAGTGAAGCTAGCGCCGATCATGCGTTCGTATCAACGTGTTGGGAAAAGAAATGGCGGATGCCGAACCGAGTCGTGATGCGATCCGTGCCGTTGTCAGGGGGACGAGCACCACCACCCCCCCACCAGTGAGGTCACTTTGTCCACTCCACCCACCGCACCCGCGTCGCGAGGAGATTCCGTGGCAACCGATGCACCACCGCCCCAGGGCGGCACGGGCCTGATCCGAACAGGGCACACGACAGAGGAGTTCGTCGAGGTCCAGGCGAGCGCCGAATTCGGCGAACTGCGCCGGTCCCACCGGTCGTTCGCCTTCCCCCTGACCATCGCGTTCATCGCCTGGTACCTGCTGTACGTCATGCTGTCCAACTACGCGGGCGGCTTCATGGGCACCAAACTCTTCGGCAACATCAACGTGGCCCTCGTCCTCGGCATCGGCCAGTTCGCGACCACCTTCCTCATCGCCTGGTTCTACTCGCGTCATGCCGCCACGCAGCTCGACCCGAAGTCCGAGGCCATCAAGTCCCGTCTGGAGGGCGACGCATGAGCCCCGCGCTGACCACGGCGACCACGCTCCAGTTCGCCGCCGCCGGCGACGCCAGTGAGCACCGGCCGCTGATCATCACCCTCTTCGGCCTTTTCGTGGTCGCCACCCTGTTCATCACGGTCTGGGCGGGCCGGCAGACCAAGAGCGCCTCCGACTTCTACGCCGGCGGCCGCCAGTTCACCGGCTTCCAGAACGGCCTCGCCATCTCCGGCGACTACATGTCCGCCGCGTCCTTCCTCGGCATCGCCGGCGCCATCGCCCTCTTCGGTTACGACGGCTTCCTCTACTCCATCGGTTTCCTGGTCGCCTGGCTCGTCGCGCTGCTTCTCGTCGCCGAACCGCTGCGCAACTCCGGCCGCTACACGATGGGTGACGTCCTCGCCTACCGGATGCGCCAGCGCCCGGTCCGTACGGCCGCCGGTACCTCCACCATCGTGGTCTCGATCTTCTACCTGCTCGCGCAGATGGCGGGCGCGGGGGTACTGGTCTCGCTGCTCCTCGGCATCACGAGCGACGCCGGCAAAATCCTGATCGTCGCCCTCGTCGGCGTCCTGATGATCGTGTACGTCACCATCGGCGGCATGAAGGGCACCACCTGGGTCCAGATGGTGAAAGCCGTCCTGCTCATCGCGGGCACCCTGCTGATCACTTTCCTGATCCTGCTGAAGTTCAACTTCAACCTGTCCGACCTGCTCGGTACGGCGGCCTCCAACAGCGGCAAGGGCTCGGCGTTCCTGGAGCCCGGCCTGAAGTACGGCGCCACCGGGACCTCGAAGCTCGACTTCATCTCGCTCGGCATCGCCCTGGTGCTCGGCACCGCGGGCCTGCCGCACATCCTGATCCGCTTCTACACCGTCCCCACAGCGAAGGCCGCCCGTAAGTCCGTGAACTGGGCGATCGGCATCATCGGCGCCTTCTACCTGATGACCATCGTGCTCGGCTTCGGCGCCGCGGCGCTGCTCAAGCCCGGCGACATCATCGCCTCCAACAAGGCGGGCAACACGGCGGCGCCGCTCGCCGCACTGGAGATCGGCGGCGGCGCCGACTCCCCGGGCGGCGCGATCCTGCTCGCCGTGATCTCCGCGGTCGCCTTCGCCACCATCCTCGCGGTGGTCGCGGGACTCACCCTGGCATCCTCGTCGTCGTTCGCGCACGACATCTACGCCAACGTCATCAGGCGCGGCAAGGCCACCGAGAAGGAAGAGGTACGTGCCGCCCGCTGGGCGACCGTGGCCATCGGCGTCGTCTCCATCGCACTGGGCGCGATGGCCCGCGACCTGAACGTGGCCGGTCTGGTCGCCCTCGCCTTCGCGGTGGCCGCGTCCGCCAACCTGCCGACGATCCTCTACAGCCTCTTCTGGAAGAAGTTCACGACCCAGGGCGCCCTGTGGTCCATCTACGGTGGCCTGACCGCGTCCGTGGGCCTCGTGCTGTTCTCGCCGGTCGTCTCCGGCAAGCCCACGTCGATGTTCCCCAGTGCGGACTTCGCGTGGTTCCCGCTGGAGAACCCCGGGCTGATCTCGATCCCGCTCGGCTTCCTGCTCGGCTGGGTGGGCTCCGTACTGTCCAAGGACGAGCCGGACAAGGGGAAGTACGCGGAGCTGGAGGTCAAGTCACTCACGGGCATCGGCGCGCACTGAGCGTAACGGCCGCACGATTGCCGCCTTTCCCACAGCTGTGCCCCCGTGGCCGCGTCGTAGAGTCGTACGACGCGGCCACACCGCACCTCGTGGTATCGGAGCCCCCGGTCCTGTCAGTGACGTCGCGTAGGCTCGACAGCGTTCAACAAAGACGAATCCGGATCGGGGAGGGGGCCGAGGATGCTTATCGACACTTATGGCCGAGTTGCCACTGACCTGCGCGTTTCACTCACCGACCGCTGCAATCTGCGCTGTACGTACTGCATGCCGGAAGAGGGCCTGCAGTGGCTGGCCAAGCCGGATCTGCTCACGGACGACGAGATAGTGCGGCTGATCGGCATCGCCGTCACCGACCTCGGCGTGACCGAGGTGCGCTTCACCGGCGGCGAGCCACTGCTGCGCCCCGGTCTCGTCGGCATAGTCGAGCGCTGCGCCGCACTCTCACCGCGTCCCAAGATGTCCCTCACCACCAATGGGATCGGCCTGAAGCGGACCTCGGCCGCCCTCAAGGCGGCCGGCCTGGACAGGGTGAACGTCTCGCTCGACACGCTGCGCCCCGAGGTCTTCAAGACGCTCACCCGCCGCGACCGCCACCACGACGTCATCGACGGCATGGCCGCCGCCCGCGACGCCGGACTGACGCCGGTCAAGGTCAATGCCGTACTCATGCCGGGGCTCAACGACGACGAGGCGCCCGACCTGCTCGCCTGGGCCGTCGAGAACGCGTACGAGATGCGGTTCATCGAGCAGATGCCGCTCGACGCCCAGCACGGCTGGAAGCGCGACGGCATGATCACGGCCGGCGACATCCTGGAATCCCTGCGCACGCGCTTCACGCTCACGCCCGAGGGCGAGGACGAGCGCGGCTCGGCCCCCGCCGAGCGCTGGGTCGTCGACGGCGGCCCGCACCGCGTCGGCGTCATTGCCTCCGTCACGCGCCCGTTCTGCCGGGCCTGCGACCGGACCAGGCTCACTGCCGACGGTCAGGTACGAACGTGCCTGTTCGCGCGCGAGGAGTCGGACCTGCGCGGGGCCCTGCGCTCCGGTGCCCCCGACGAGGAGATCGCCCGCCTCTGGAAGCTGGCGATGTGGGGCAAGAAGGCGGGCTCCGGTCTGGACGACCCGTCCTTCCTGCAGCCCGACCGCCCCATGTCAGCCATTGGAGGCTGACCGCTTTTCCCACGCCTCCAGCGTCACGACATCCTTCAGGAAGCCGCGTACGCCGAGGAATTGGGACAGGTGCTCACGGTGCTCGTCGCACGCGAGCCACGTCTTGCGGCGCTCCGGAGTGTGCAGCTTCGGGTTGTTCCAGGCGAGAACCCACACGGCGGCGGAGCGGCAGCCCTTGGCGGAGCAGACTGTGGCGCCGGCGTCTGCCGAACCGGGGAAAAGAAGGGGATCAGGGGAGTTCACGCACTCAACCCTAGGTCAAAAAAGGCGACGCCGAGCAGCCACGGGGGGAGCTGCCCGGCGTCGGTCTGTCGCTCCGACGGGGGATGCGGAGCGCCTACGAAGTATGTCACGCGACACGGGGTGAGGTGCACCGGAACTTCATGATTGATCTGAGCTTTTATTGAGCTTTGCAGACCGCACAGGATCAACTCTGTTCATGCGGCCGCTGCTCATGGCCCGGCCCGGACACGTCCCGCTCCGGTTCCTCGGCGGCCTGTTCGCTCCTGCTTTCCAGGGCCGGCCGGACGGGCGTCGGGATGTGTGCCGAGGGCAGCGTCGAGGCGTTCTCGCGCCCCCCGTTGGCGATGACCACGGCGATGTAGGGGAGGAGAAGCCCCAGCGCCAGGGCCACAATCGCGACGTGCCGCTCCACGTTCCACAGGACCGCTGCAAGGATCACGGCCAGCGTCCGTACCGACATCGAGATCACATACCGGCGCTGCCGCCCGCGCACATCGTCGGCCAGGGCCGGCCGGGCCCCGGTGATCCGGAAGACCTCGCTGTCGCTCTTCTTCCGCACCATGTCGCACCACCCGATTCCATGCCGGACGCTCCCTGTCCGGACGCCTTCCACGGTACGCCGCCGCTCCGCCGCCTTCGAGAGCGGGGCGTCCCCAGTGCGTCCGTCCGCCCACCGGCGGAGCACGTATGGCGCTGTCCGGCATGCGGCGTACGGGCGACGGTCCGAGACTGGGCGCACATGCGCGCACCGCGCCGATGAGGAGGCGACATGAGCTGGTTGTGGGCAATCATCGTGGGCCTGGTCCTCGGTCTGATCGCCAAGGCGATCATCCCGGGCAAGCAGCAGATCCCGCTGTGGCTGACGGTCGTGTGCGGCATCCTCGGAAGCATCGCGGGCAACGCCGTCGCCGCCGGGATCGGCGTCGAGGACACCAAGGGCATCGACTGGATCCGACACGTGCTCCAGCTGATCGGCGCGGTGGTGATCGTCGCACTCGGCGACATGCTCTGGGCATCGGTCAAGGGCAAGAAACGCCGGGCCTGAGCGAGGCGCGGTCGCTTGCGCGAACAGGGGAACGGCCGGGAGTGTGACTTCACGCTCCCGGCCGCTCCTCTGTGCGTGGCTTCGCGTCGCTTCGCGCGAGTGAATTCAGTTGGCCGCGACCTCGATCGCCGCCAGGTTCTTCTTTCCGCGCCGCAGCACCAGCCAGCGGCCGTGCAGCAGGTCCTCGGGCGCCGGGACGGCGTCCTCGTCGGTGACCTTGACGTTGTTCACGTAGGCCCCGCCCTCCTTGACCGTACGGCGGGCGGCCGACTTGCTCTGCGCGAGGCCGACCTCGACGAACAGGTCGACGACGGACCCCAGCTCCGCGACCTTCGCGTGCGGCAGCTCGGACAGCGAAGCGGCCAGCGTGGCCTCGTCGAGTCCGGTGAGTTCGCCCTGCCCGAACAGCGCCTTGGACGCCGCGACGACCGCCGCGCACTGATCGGCGCCGTGCACGAGCGTCGTCAGCTCCTCGGCCAGCGCGCGCTGCGCGGC
This sequence comes from Streptomyces sp. NPDC055287, assembly GCF_053646035.1. Taxonomy (NCBI): domain Bacteria; kingdom Bacillati; phylum Actinomycetota; class Actinomycetes; order Kitasatosporales; family Streptomycetaceae; genus Streptomyces; species Streptomyces sp. NPDC055287. Next base: position 240,037 of record NZ_JBSHNE010000011.1, read on the forward strand.
ACGGGCCTGCGGACGCTCCTGCGTGAGCTGCTCCAGCTCTTCGAGCTCGGTGCGGCTCTTGAAGCTGAGGATGCGCATGTACGGCGAGATGTCCCGGTCGTCCACGTTCAGCCAGAACTGGTAGAACGCGTACGGCGTGGTCATCTCCGGGTCGAGCCAGACGGCGCCGCTCTCGGACTTGCCGAACTTGGTGCCGTCCGCCTTGACCATCAGCGGCGTGGCCAGCGCGTGCACATTCGCATGCGGCTCCAGGCGGTGGATCAGGTCGAGCCCCGCTGTGAGGTTGCCCCACTGGTCGCTGCCGCCCTGCTGGAGGGTGCAGCCGTAGCGCCGGTACAGCTCCAGGAAGTCCATGCCCTGGAGCAGCTGGTAGCTGAACTCCGTGTAGCTGATGCCCTGGTCGGACTCCAGCCGCCGGGCGACGGAGTCCTTCGCGAGCATCTTGCTGACCCGGAAGTGCTTGCCGATGTCCCGCAGGAACTCGATCGCGGACATGCCCGCGGTCCAGTCCAGGTTGTTGACCATGGTGGCCGCGTTCGGGCCCTCGAAGGACAGGAAGGGCTCGATCTGGGCGCGCAGCCGCGCCACCCAGTTCGCGATCGTCTCCGGGTCGTTCAGCGTGCGCTCGGCGGTCGGGCGCGGGTCACCGATCTGGCCGGTGGCCCCGCCCACCAGGGCGAGCGGCCGGTGCCCGGCCTGCTGGAGCCTGCGAACGGTGAGGACCTGCACCAGGTGCCCCACATGCAGGCTGGCCGCCGTCGGGTCGAAGCCGCAATAGAACGTGACCGGACCGTCCGCGAGCGCCTTGCGCAGTGCGTCCTCGTCAGTGGACTGGGCGAACAGCCCGCGCCACTTCAGCTCGTCGACGATGTCCGTCACGGTCTTGACTCTCCTTGAACGGTGCTTGACTCGGTTTGACGCTGTGGATTGCTCCCGGCCAGTCTATGGGCGTCACACGCCCTGGCTGACCGAGCTCATGTTGAAGTCTCCGATGCGCAGCGCCGGCATCGCGGCCCGGGTGAACCAGTCGCCCCACTCGCGCGGCAGTGTCTTCTCGGTGCGCCCGGCCTCGGCGGCCCGCGACAGCAGGTCGACCGGCGACTCGTTGAACCGGAAGTTGTTCACCTCTCCGACCACCTCGCCGTTCTCGACGAGATAGACGCCGTCCCGGGTCAGGCCGGTCAGCAGCAGCGTCGCCGGGTCGACCTCGCGGATGTACCAGAGGCAGGTCAGCAGCAGCCCGCGCTCGGTCGAGGCGACCATCTCCTCCAGCGAACGCTCCCCGCCGCCGTCCAGGACGAGATTGCTGATCGCCGGCGCCACCGGCAGCTGGGTCAGCCCCGCGCTGTGCCGGGTGGAGACCAGGTGCTCGAGCCTGCCGTCCCGTACCCAGTCGGTCGGGGCCAGCGGCAGGCCGTTGTCGAAGACCGAGGAGTCGTCACCCGAGGCGTGCGCGACGACGAAAGGTGCCGACTCCAGGCCGGGCTCGTTCGGGTCGCTGCGTAGCGTAAGGGGCAGCTCGGACAACGTCTCGCCGACCCTGGTCCCCCCGCCCGGCTTGCTGAACACCGTGCGGCCCTCCGCCGCGTCCCTGGCCGCCGACGACCACAGCTGGTAGATCAGCAGGTCGGCGACGGCGGTGGGCGGCAGCAGCGTCTCATACCGCCCGGCCGGGAGGTCGATCCGGCGCTCGGCCCAGCCGAGGCGGGTGGCCAGTTCGACGTCGACGGCCGCCGGGTCGACGTCCTTGAAGTCCCGCGTGGAGTACCCGGCCCAGGCGGAGCGTGTACGGTCCGGCGACTTGGCGTTGATCTCCAGTGTGCCGTTGGGCTGGTCGTGACGCAGGCGCAGACCCGTCGACGTACCGAGGTAGGTGGACGTCATCTCGTGGTTCGCGAAGCCGTACAGTTCGCGGCCGCCGGCCCTGGCGCGGGCGAAGGCCTCACCGAGCGCGGGCGCGAAGTCGGCGAAGACACCGGACGATGTCTCGGCGGGGGCGTCGCGGAAGTCCGGCGAGGCGGGCACCCCGGTGACCAGCGGCTGGGCGTCCTCGGCGGGCCCGGCGCCGCGTGCTGCCGCCTCGGCGGCCCGTACCAGCGGCTCCAGCTCGTCGGCGGTGACGGCCGACCGCGACACGACCCCGGACGCCGTTCCCTCGGCGCCGTCGACGGTCGCGATGACGGTGAGGGTGCGCCCGCGCGTGACGCCGTTGGTGGTGAGCGCGTTGCCGGCCCAGCGCAGATTGGCGGAGGAGCTCTCGTCGGCGATGACCACGCAGCCGTCGGCCGTGGACAGCTCCAGAGCCCGCTCGACGATCTCGTACGGCTTGGCTGTGCGGCTCATCGGCCCGCCTCCTGCGTCGTATTGAGGATGTTGACACCGCGGAACAGGGCCGAAGGGCACCCGTGCGAGACGGCCGCGACCTGCCCCGGCTGGGCCTTGCCGCAGTTGAAGGCGCCGCCCAGCACGTACGTCTGCGGGCCGCCGACCGCGGTCATCGAACCCCAGAAGTCGGTGGTCGTCGCCTGGTACGCCACATCTCGCAGCTGGCCCGCGAGCCGCCCGTTCTCGATCCGGAAGAAGCGCTGGCCCGTAAATTGAAAGTTGTACCGCTGCATGTCGATGGACCACGACCGGTCCCCGACGACGTAGATCCCGCGCTCGACGCCCCCGATCAGATCCTCGGTCGAGAGGCCGCCCGGATCCGGCTGGAGCGACACGTTCGCCATCCGCTGCACCGGCACGTGCGCGGGGGAGTCGGCGAAGGCGCAGCCGTTCGACCGCCCGAGGCCCGTCAGCTTCGCGATGCGCCGGTCCAGCTGGTAGCCGGTGAGCGTCCCGTCCTTGATCAGGTCCCAGGACTGTGCCTCGACACCCTCGTCGTCGTACCCGACCGTGGCGAGCCCGTGCTCGGCGGTCCTGTCGCCCGTCACATTCATGACCGGCGACCCGTACGCCAGCTTCCCCAGCTGGTCGAAGGTGGCGAAGGAGGTCCCGGCGTACGCCGCCTCGTACCCCAGCGCGCGGTCCAGCTCGGTCGCGTGGCCGATCGACTCGTGGATGGTCAGCCAGAGGTTCGAGGGGTCGACCACCAGGTCGTACGTCCCCGCATCCACACTCGGCGCGCGCATCTTCTCGGCGAGCAGCGACGGAATCCGCTCCAGCTCGCCGTCCCAGTCCCAGCCGGTCCCCAGCAGGTACTCCCAGCCACGCCCGACCGGCGGCGCGATGGTGCGCATCGAGTCGAACTCGCCGGTCGTCGCGTCCACCGCGACCGCCGTCAGGTGCGGATGCAGCCGCACCCGCTGCTGGGTGGTGACGGTGCCGGCCGTGTCCGCGTAGAACTTGTTCTCCTGAACGGTCAGCAGCGAGGCGTCCACGTGCGCGACCCCGTCGGCCGCCAGGAGCCGCGCGCTCCAGTCGGCGAGCAGCCCCGACTTCTCCTCGTCCGCCACGTCGAACGGATTGATGTCGTACGACGAGACCCACGTCCGGTCCGCGTGCACCGGCTCGTCCGCCAGCTCGACCCGCTCGTCGGATCCGGCCGCCTTGATCACCTTCGCCGACAGCTTCGCCATCGCCACCGCCTGTCCCGCGACCCGCGCGGCGGCGTCCATGGACAGGTCCACGCCGGACGCGAAGCCCCAGCTGCCGCCGTGCACCACGCGTACCGCGTACCCGAGGTCCGTGGTGTCGGAGGAACCCGACGGCTTGGCGTCACGCAGCCGCCAGGACGCGCTGCGCACCCGCTCGAAGCGGAAATCGGCATGATCGGCACCCAGCGCACGGGCACGCGCGAGCGCCGCGTCGGCGAGCGCGCGCAGCGGCAGCGCCGTGAACGCTTCGTCGATGGAATGAGGCACGGAGACTCCTGTCGTCGAGACCGGTCCCCCAGATCATGTCGCGCCCACGGCTGCCTTGCCCACCACTTTCTGTAGGGACCCGACAGCGACTTCTCGGCGGCACTGTCAGGGCCCGATTCTCCGTACGTGCTCCGGTACCGATAGTTTCGGTCGGTACCAGACCGCTATCGAAAGGGTGATCCGTTGAGCCGCTCGGTTCTCGTCACCGGAGGAAACCGGGGCATCGGCCTCGCCATCGCCCGCGCTTTCGCCGACGCCGGCGACAAGGTCGCGTTCACGTACCGCTCCGGCGAACCGCCGGCCGCCCTCACCGAAATCGGCTGCCTCGCTGTCAGGTGCGACATCACCGACACCGAGCAGGTGGAGCAGGCCTACAAGGAGATCGAGGAGAAGCACGGTCCCGTCGAGGTGCTGGTGGCCAACGCCGGCGTCACCAAGGACCAGCTCCTGATGCGCATGTCCGAGGAGGACTTCACGTCCGTCCTCGACACCAACCTCACCGGCACCTTCCGCGTGGTCAAGCGCGCCAACCGCGGCATGCTGCGCGCCAAGAAGGGGAGGGTCGTACTGATCTCCTCGGTCGTCGGGCTCCTCGGCTCGGCGGGGCAGGCGAACTACGCCGCCTCCAAGGCCGGTCTGGTCGGCTTCGCGCGCTCGCTCGCCCGTGAGCTGGGCTCGCGCAACATCACCTTCAACGTCGTGGCGCCCGGGTTTGTCGACACCGACATGACCGGGGTGCTCACGGACGAGCAGCGCAAGGGCATCGTCGCCCAGGTGCCGCTCGGCCGTTACGCGCAGCCGGAGGAGATCGCCGCCACCGTGCGCTTCCTCGCCTCCGACGACGCGTCGTACATCACTGGAGCCGTCATCCCGGTTGACGGCGGATTGGGCATGGGTCACTGATCACATGAGTGGAATCCTCGACGGCAAGCGCATCCTCATCACGGGTGTGCTGATGGAGTCCTCCATCGCCTTCCACACCGCCAAGGTGGCCCAGGAGCAGGGTGCCGAAGTCATCCTGACCGCCTTCCCCCGGCCCACGCTGACCGAGCGCATCGCGAAGAAGCTGCCGAAGCCGGCCAAGGTCATCGAGCTGGACGTCACGAACACCGAGCACCTGGACCGCCTCGAAGGCCTGGTCCGCGCGGAGCTCGGCGGCCTGGACGGCGTCGTCCACTCCATCGGCTTCGCGCCGCAGGACGCGCTCGGCGGCAACTTCCTCAACACGCCCTTCGAGTCCGTCGCCACCGCGATGCACGTCTCGGCGTTCTCGCTGAAGTCGCTCACCATGGCCTGCCGCCCGCTGATGGGCAGCGGCAGCTCGGTCGTCGGCCTCACCTTCGACGCCCAGTTCGCCTGGCCGCAGTACGACTGGATGGGCCCGGCCAAGGCCGCGCTGGAGGCCACCTCCCGCTACCTCGCCCGTGACCTGGGCAAGGACAACATCCGCTGCAACCTGATCTCGGCGGGACCGATCGGCTCCATGGCCGCCAAGTCCATCCCCGGCTTCGCGGAGCTGGCGGGCGTCTGGGACGACCGCTCCCCGCTGAAGTGGGACATGGGCGACCCGGAGCCGGCCGGCCGCGGCGTCGTCGCGCTGCTCTCGGACTGGTTCCCGATGACCACCGGCGAGATCGTCCACGTCGACGGCGGTTTGCACGCGATCGGCGCGTAAGCGCGCAGCTGCTCCAGGAAGCCGCGGGACCGTCCACCGGACGGTCCCGCGGCTTCTGTGCGCGTACGCCGTCTCCACGCGCGATCCCGTCCCCCGAGTCGAAAAGACGGGCGACTCCCCGCAGACTAGGCAAACCGGGACATACCCGGCGCCCTGTGGGGAGGAGGTGGCGCATGTGCGCCCGTCGAACCGTCGAGCGGCAGCAGGCCTGCTGGCCGTGGTCGCCGTGGCCGGACTGGCTGCCCCAGCCGTCGCCGAGCGCGCGGCGGACCCCGGGCGGGAGCCCGCGAACAAGGCGGCCCGGAAGGCCGCCGGGGACGTCCCGCTGTTCGGCTCCACCTGCCGGACGACCGTCGAGGGCTCACGTGTCGTCGCGTACTGCCACAACCCCTACCCCGTGTCCGACCTGGTCCGGCTGCACACCGAGTGCGACCGCTGGTGGGACATCGACGCCGACGGCTCACCCGTCGAGGTCGGCCCCGCGCAGACGGTGCGGCTCACCGACCGCTGCTGGAAGGAAGTCCGCACGGCCTGGGTCAGCCACCACCGGATGTAGCCGGTCCACCACCGGATGCGACGGCGGGTGCGCGCCGGCAGATGCCTACCCCCGGTCCCCGAGGCACTTGAGCGAGTAGCCGGCGGCCTCGGTGGCCGCCGTCTCCGCGTCCCGCGCACGGATCGCCTCGATCAGCCGCCCGTGGTCCATGTGGTCCTCCGGGCGCAGCTCGTGCCCCACGTCGTCCCGCAGCCAGTCGCGCAGCAGGTCGCCGAGGTCCGCGTACAGCCCGATGAGTACGTCGTTGTGGGAGGCGGCGACCACGGCCAGGTGCAGCGTCGCGTCCGCCCGCACGAAAAGCTCCGCGTCGCCGGAGGCCCACGCCTCCTCCCGGCGGGCCAGCACCGCGTCCAGCTGCCGCATGTCACGCTCGGTACGCCGCTCCGCCGCCAGCCGCGCCGCCGAGGACTCCAGGGTCGAGCGCAGCTCCGCGATGTGACGTGGATCGGCGTCCGCGAACCGGCGGTGCATGACGCCGGCCAGCTCGCTGGTGGCGATGACGTACGTACCGGAGCCCTGCCGGATGTCCAGCAGCCCGTTGTGTGCCAGTGCGCGCACCGCCTCGCGGACGGTGTTGCGGGCCACGCCGAGCTGCTCGACCAGCTCGGGTTCGGTCGGGATGCGTGAGCCCACCGGCCACTCGCCCGAGGTGATCTGATTGCGAAGCTCGGTGATCACCTGGTCGGCGAGGGCCGAACGCCGGGGTGAGGTCAGCGCCATGGTGCTCCTAGTTCAGGATTGGACAACCAATCATCCCATGATTCTATGATGGCTCCATGGCCAGCGACGAGACCCGAACCCTGCACCCCGCACCAGCAGCCTCCCCCCAGCGGGAGCCGGCGCAGGAGCAGCTACGTCCGCGGCCGCGGTCGGTCTGGGTGACCCGGCTCGTCGTCCTCGGCCTCGTACTCGCCGCGCTCAACCTCCGCCCGGCCATCACCAGCCTCGGCCCGCTCCTCGAAGAGGTACGCGCCGGTCTCGGCATGAGCGGCACCGTCGCCGGCCTGCTGACCTCCGTACCGCCGCTCTGCTTCGCCGTCTTCGGACTCACCGCGCCGCGGCTCGCCCGCCGCTTCGGCCCCGGCGCGATCGTCTGCGCGGGCATGGCGGCCATCGCGGCGGGCCTGCTGATCCGCCCCTACCTGGGCGGTACGGCCGGATTCCTGGCGGCCAGCGCGCTCGCCCTCATGGGCATCGCGGTGAGCAACATCCTCATGCCCGTCATCGTCAAGCGCTGGTTCCCCGACCGCGTCGGCCAGATGACCGGCCTCTACTCGATGGCACTCGCGCTCGGCACCGCGCTCGCCGCGGCCGCCACCGTCCCCATGACCGCGGCGCTGGGCGGCAGTTGGCAGACCGGCCTCGCGGTGTGGGGCACCCTGGCCGCCGTCGCCGTACTGCCCTGGCTGGTCCTGACGCGCCACCCCAGTACCCGGGCACCGAAGGCGGACGCCGCCACCCGGGAGCGGGGCAGCGACCCCGTCCCCACCCTGAGCATCACCCGCAGCCGTACGGCGTGGGCGCTCGCCTGCTTCTTCGGCCTCCAGGCCACCGCCGCGTACATCACCATGGGCTGGATGCCGCAGATCTTCCGCGACGCGGGGGTCTCGCCCGGCACGGCCGGTGTGCTGCTCGCCGTGACCATGGCCATGGGCATACCGCTGGCGTTCGTCATCCCCCGCCTCGCCTCGCGTATGCGCACCCAGGGTCCGATCGTCGTCGCCCTCGGCCTCTGCGGCCTTCTGGGGTACGCCGGCCTCTACCTCGCCCCCGCCTCGGGCGCCTGGGTGTGGGCCCTGCTGCTCGGCGTCTCCAACTGTGCCTTCCCGCTCGCCCTCACCATGATCGGCATGCGGGCGAAGAGCGGCGCCGGCGTCGTACGGCTCTCCGCCTTCGCCCAGAGCACCGGCTACCTGATCTCGATCCCCGGACCGCTGCTGGTAGGCGTGCTCTACCAGCACAGCGGCAGCTGGGGCCTGCCCATCGGGCTCATGGCGGGCCTGATGGTGCCGCAGATCGTGGTCGGCGCGCTGGCCGGACGCGACCGTACGATCGAGGCCGAGCTCGGCTGACCCCGCCGGGTCCGGGCGTACAAAGGGTGCGAGACTGACCGTATGCCTGTACTCGACCCCCATCCCCAGAACGGCCAGAAGAAGCTGCTGCTCGTGCTCGGCGCGATGCTCGGCATCACGGTGATCATCGGGATCATCGCCTCGGTGGCCTCACCGTAGCCCGGACGCCGCACGCGCCCGGCGGCCCGATGGTGGGGCTGGCACCACCATCCCTTAGGGGGCCAGGGTCAGGGTGAAGTGGGTGGGTCACCGGATGGGTTCCCCCGCGCGTACTCCGTAGGTTCGACGTACATCAGCCGAACAGCGAAAACGGAGGCGGTCATGGCGGCCCGCGCGCACACCCCGGCCAACCCCCCGGCCTCCGGCATCGACATCCGGCTGCCCTGGTGGGCCGTCGCCCTTCCCGCCCTCGCTTTCGCCGTCCTGCTGCTCCTGATCGTTGGGCCGGGTGAGGCGCAGGCGGCGACCGGCGATCCGGCGGTCGCGCACCTCGTGGAGCGCATCCAGCAGACCTTGTCCCACTAGTCGTGGGAACCTCGTTCACCCGTGCTGGGGCAGCCCGTCAACACCCTGCGCCCCGTGGCGCGATTCGTGCGAAGCTGGGATGCATGAGCGTCGATACACCCCGCAGGATCGTCCTACTCCGGCATGCGAAGGCCGACTGGCCGCAGGTGTCCGACCACGATCGGCCGCTCGCCGACCGCGGCCGCATGGACGCCCCCGTCGCCGGCCACCGGCTGGCGGACACGGGCATCACCTTCGACCTGGCTCTGTGCTCGACCGCCACCAGGACCCGCGAGACCTGGAAGCTGGCCGTGCAGGAACTGCCGCGGCGTCCCAGGACCGTCTACGAGGAGCGGCTGTACGAAGCCACCCTCGGCGATCTGCTCGCGCTCCTGAACGAGACCCCGGACGAGGTGAACGACCTCCTGATCATCGGGCACAACCCCAGCATGCACGCGGCGGCCGACGCGCTCGTCGGCGGCAGCGAGGGCGATGCGATGGCCCGGATGACCAAGAGCGGCTTCCCGACCTCGTCGTTCGCGATTGTCGGCTTCACCGGCTCGTGGAAGTCCGTGGAACACGGCGTGGGCAAGCTGCTGGACTACTGGGCTCCGCACGACTGAGGCCGACTCCCTCATCCGTACGTACGAACGTAGGCCCCGGCGCGCATCCTCGCCGGGGCCTCAGACCTGTCCGCTCAGGTACCCGCGCTCACTCGGCCAGGCCGTCGGCGGCCTCGACCTCTTCACGGGTGATGCCGAGCAGATACAGGACGGTGTCCAGGAAGGGCACATTCACGGCGGTGTCGGCGGCCCTGCGCACGACGGGCTTGGCATTGAAGGCGACACCCAGCCCCGCGGCGTTCAGCATGTCGAGATCGTTCGCGCCGTCGCCGATCGCGACGGTCTGGGCGAGTGGTACGCCCGCCTCGGCGGCGAAGCGGCGCAGCAGCCGGGCCTTGCCCGCCCGGTCCACGATCTCGCCGACGACGCGGCCCGTCAGCTTTCCGTCCACGATCTCCAGCGTGTTGGCGGACGCGAAGTCCAGCCCCAGCCGCTCCTTCAGGTCATCGGTGACCTGTGTGAACCCGCCGGAGACGACGCCCACTTGGTAGCCGAGCCGCTTGAGCGTACGGATCAGGGTGCGGGCGCCGGGCGTGAGCCGTACTTCCTGCCGCACCTTGTCGACGACATCGGCGTCGAGCCCGGCGAGCAGTGCCACGCGGGCGTGCAGCGACTGCTCGAAGTCCAGCTCGCCGCGCATCGCCTGGGAGGTCACCTCGGCTACCTTGTCCTCACACCCGGCGTGCGCCGCGAAGAGCTCGATGACCTCGTCCTGGATGAGCGTGGAGTCCACGTCCATCACGACCAGGCGCTGGGCTCGCCGGTGCAGCCCGGCCGACACCACGGCCACATCGATGCCGAGCTCGGCGGCCTCCAGCGCCAGCGCGGTGCGCAGGGCCTCGGTCTCCGTACCGGACACCGCGAACTCCACGGCGGTGACGGGGTACTTGGCGAGCCGGAAGATGCGGTCGATGTTGCCGCCGGTCCCGGTGATGGTGGCCGCTATGGCGGCGGTCGACTCCGCGGTGAGGGGGTGCCCGAGCACAGTGACGTGCGAACGGCCGCTGCCGCGTGGCCGGTTGTCGCCCGTACCCGAGATGATCTCGGCCTGGAGCCTGAGGGAGTCGGCCCAGCCGTGCACGGTGGCCCGCAGCTCACCGGAGGTGCTCACGGTCGGCTCGGTGACCAGGGCACACAGGACGATGCGGCCACGGGTGACGACCTGCTCGATGTCGACGACGTCGACGGAGTAGGCGGCAAGCGTGTCGAAGAGCCCGGCGGTGATGCCGGGGCGGTCCTTCCCGAAGATCTTCACGAGAAGGGTGGGGGCAGCGTCAGTGGACTGACTGGGCTGACTCGGCTCAGGTGCGCTCATGATGTCTCTACCGTATCGGGCCCCTCTTCCCCGCTCACCTCCCGTCCCGAGGACCGGACACCGGCTCCCGCCCCGAGGACCGGACACCGACGGGGACGGGGACAGGGACAGGCCGCAGGCCTTGGGCCGCCCCGGAGGCCCCGCCCGACCCCACCACCCCGCCCGACCCCACCACCCCGCCCGACCCCACCACCCCGCCGGGCACCCTCCAGCCCCTCCGGCGTTTTGAGGGGCGGGGTCCGGGGCGGAGCCCGGGTTCGGGAAGGGGGGCGGACAGGAAAAATGCCCCGCAGGGCTCAGCGCCACCGCCCCGGCGGCCGCGGCGGTGGCGGCCCCTCCTCCGGTGGAGGCGGAGGCGGCGACACAGGCCGGCTCCCAGCCCCTGGCGCACCAGGCGGCGGAGCCCCGGGCCGCGGCCCCGGAGGCGGAACCACCGGCCCCACCACGGTCGGCGCCCCATGCACATCCTCCGGCGCCCGCAGATACGGATTCGTGTCCTGGTGCGAGGGCCGGTACGCGGGGGACGGCCGGTACGGCCCCGGCACGTACGCCAGATCCGGGTACGTCCGCCCACCCGCACCCACCCCCCGCCCCGAAGCCATCGGGGCCACGCGACTGCCCGCCGCCCCCGCCGCGCACGTCAGCAGTGCCCCCGCGCCCCCCGCCGCCGCTCCCCACACCACACCCAGCACCAGCGCCATCGGCACACTTCCTTGCAGCTCGATCCCCGCGCCGAACGCGTCGAACCCGAGCACCGACAGCGAAGCGTCGGCGGACACACCCGTCAGCCACACCAGCAGTGGCAGCGCGACCCCCGCCGCCACCCCCAGCCGCACCGCGCACCGCCCCGCGAACCCCACCACCGACACCTCGCCGCCGGCGCGGGGCGTCCGCGCCGCCGTGAGCACCCCGGCGTACAGCATCGCCAGAGCGGCAGCCACGCCCAGCAGCCACACCCGCCCGTCCAGCTCCGCGAGCCTCGCCAGCGTCATCGGCTCATCGGCGTTCACCCGCAGCAGCGCGTCCAACGGGTCCGGGAGCAGCTTCGCCAGCTCGCCCGTCGCCTCGCCCTTCCACGGCACGAGCAGCCCGAGCGGGATTCCCAGCCACACGCCATTGGGTGCCCCGAGCAGCGCCGCCCCCGCGATCCGCTGGGGGTCGCCGTCGCCGGCCGCCGCGTACGCCGCCGCCGCGAGCCCCGCGAGAACCGCGACCACGAGCACCGTGACCACGGCGGAAGCGGCCGGCCGTACGACCCTGTGCACCGCGTCCCACCCGCGCGGCAGTGGCGTACGACGCGACGCGAGCAGCGCGACGACGAGCACCCCGAGCACCCAGCAGGACGCGCCCACCAGCGACTCACCGGTGTTGACCGTGAAGCCGACCGACGCCTTCGCGTCCGCGAGACCGGCCAGCCGGTCGGGCAGCAGCCCGCCGATGTCACCGAGACCGTCGGGCAGCAGATCCGCGGCCTCCCCGGGCAGATCGCTGCCCGGCCCCTCGTCGAGCCCGAGCCCGCGTCCGAGCGTGTCCCCGTCGATCGTGATGACGTCGTGCCCCGCCCAGGCGAGCCCGCCCATCGTGGCGACGAACAGCACGGCCACCGCTCCCGCCCTGGCGGCCAGTTCACCCACGGAGATCACCTTCCCCGCGGCGCGCAGGGACCGCAGGAAGAAGTACGAGAGGAAAAGAGCGCCGGCCAGCCCCACTCCAAGTGGCGTGATGTCGACGGCGGTCGTCGCCTCCGCGCCCTCGAGACCGAACGCCGAGACGTCGCCCGACGGGCTGACCGAACCACCCGCCCCCAGAACCACCACAGCCGCGGTCATCGGCCCGAGCGACCCCGCCGCATCCGCGCCCAGCAGATGAAGCCCGAGGGCCGCGACGCCCGCCATGCCCACCAACGCCCAGCTCACCGCGGCAACAGAGGCAAGCAGTACATCGCCCCACCGCACACCGCTGTTGCCGCTCGCACTCATCAGGGCCCCCCGATCCGTGCCGAACTGTCCTAAGTTGTTCAGTTCGCGCATGATCCGTATGCACTCATGCGTGCTTACCACTCTCCGGAGGTATTTCTCCCGCGTCAACGCCCGGCCCGTGCACGGTGTTCACGGGCTCGACTTTCTAATTCGGGACTGGGCCTGAAATAGTTCCTCCCGATGTTCAGCATCCCTAGACTCCCTGCGACGGGGGTAACTCGGGGGACAACTAGTGGGGCGCGGAGTGCCGGAACTCGTACTGGAATTGAATGGAAGGACCTGGACGCTCGATCCGTCCAGGTCGTACACCCTCGGGCGTGACCCGCAGGGTGATCTGGTGATCGACGACGCCAGGGTCTCGTGGCGGCATGCCACCGTCAGCTGGGGCGGCCGCAGTTGGGTCATCGAGGACCACGGCAGCACCAACGGCACGTACGTGCAGGGCCAGCGGATCCACCAGATGGAGATCGGCCCCGGCTCCGCCGTGCACCTCGGCAATGCCACCGACGGCCCGCGGCTGAGCCTGTCCGGCGCGGGCGTGCCCAGCGGGCAGGGCGCCGTGGCCCAGCAGCAGGCGCCTCACCAGCAGGCACCGCAGCCCCAGCAGGCACCTCAGCAGCAGGGCGCTCCGGGCTGGGCAGCCCAGGCACCACACCAGCCCCAGCCGCAGGACGCACACAAGCAGCAGCCCCAGCAGGCGTGGCAGCAGGCGCCCCAGGCGCACGTGCCCCACCAGCAGGGCGGCCCGGCCGGCGGTGTCGCGGGGGCTCCGCCGGTGTACGGCGACCGCAGCCCGACGACGTTCCACCAAGTGTCCATGGGCCGCGTGATGCGGATCGGCCGTGCGCTGGAGAACGAGCTGGTCGTCTCCGACCTCCAGGTCTCCCGGCTGCACGCCGAGTTCACCGCGACGCCCGACGGCCGGTTCCAGATCCGCGACCTCGGCAGCCACAACGGCACGTACGTCAACGGTCAGCCGATCCCGAAGTCCGGCACCGCGCTGCTCGGCCCCAGCGACATCGTCGGCGTCGGGCACTCGACGTTCCGCCTGGTCGGGGACCGGCTCGAGGAGTTCGTCGACACCGGTGAGGTCTCCTTCTCCGCCCGGCACCTCACGGTGACGGTCGACGGCGGCAAGCAGATCCTCAAGGACGTCTCCTTCGGCGTACCGGAGAAGTCGCTCGTCGCGGTCATCGGCCCGTCCGGCTCCGGAAAGTCCACCCTGCTCAAGGCGCTCACCGGCTACCGGCCCGCCAACCAGGGCGACGTCCTCTACGACAACCGGAACCTGTACAAGCAGTTCGCCGAGCTCCGCCAGCGTATCGGTCTGGTCCCGCAGGACGACATCCTGCACAAGGAACTGACCGTCAAGAAGGCCCTCAAGTACGCCGCCAAGCTCCGCTTCCCCGCGGACACCACGGAGGCCGAGCGCGAGCAGCGCATCAACGAGGTCCTCGGCGAGCTCAAGCTGGACATCCACAAGGAGAAGAAGGTCACCTCCCTCTCCGGTGGCCAGCGCAAGCGCGTCTCGGTCGCCCTGGAGCTGCTGACCAAGCCGTCGCTGATCTTCCTGGACGAGCCGACCTCCGGCCTCGACCCGGGCATGGACCGCGACGTCATGCAGCTGCTGCGCGGCCTCGCCGACGACGGTCGTACGGTCCTGGTCGTCACGCACTCCGTGGCCGAGCTCGCGATCTGCGACAAGCTTCTCGTCATGGCGCCCGGCGGGTCCGTCGCCTACTTCGGTCCGCCGGAGGAAGCGCTGAACTTCTTCGGCTACAGCACCTGGGCCGATGTGTTCTCCGCCTTCGAGAACTACCGCGACTACGACTGGGCGGGCCGCTGGCGCGGCTCCCAGCACTACCAGATGTACGCCGCCGACATCGACGCCGTCGCCCCGCAGTCCGTACACATGCCGCCCGCGCAGCAGATGCGCCCGCCCAAGCCGCAGAGCTGGGGCTCGCAGCTGTGGACCCTGATCCGCCGCTATGTGTCGGTGATCGTGTCCGACAAGGGCTTCATCGGCCTGATGCTGATCCTTCCGGCGGTGCTCGGCATCGTCAGTACCGTGATCCCGGCGGACAGCGGCCTGGGCTTCGGCCCGGAGAAGAACAGGCTGATCAACAAGGACGTCGGCACGATCCTGCTGATCCTCGCGGTCGGCGCGTGCTTCTCCGGCGCCGCCAACTCCGTCCGTGAGCTGATCAAGGAACGGGTCATCTACGAGCGCGAACGGGCCACCGGCCTGTCCCGCTCGGCGTACCTGATGTCCAAGGTCATCGTCCTCGGATTCATCACCGCCCTCCAGGGCGTGATCATCGCGGCGATCGGCTTCGGCGCCCGCTCCAAGCTGCCGGCCGAGGGCGTCATCTTCGAGGACACCCCGGTCATCGAGATGACGATCGTCATCAGCGCGCTCGGCTTCACCTCGATGATGTTCGGCCTGATCATCTCCGCGCTGGTGAAGACCGCCGAGAAGACGATGCCGCTGCTGGTGATGTTCGCGATCGTCCAGGTCGTCTTCACCGGTGTGCTCTTCCAGCTCCACGACAGCCCGGGCATCGAGCAGGTCGCCTGGCTGATGCCCTCACGCTGGGCGGTCGCCGCGCTCGGCACCACCGCGCAGCTCAACGTCACCATGCCGTGGGACCCGCTGAACCTCGACGGGCTGTGGGACCACAGCGCGGGTCAGTGGATCCTCGACATGGGCGTGCTGCTCGGCATCGGCGTCCTCTGCGGCTTCGTCGTGGTGCGCCTGCTGCGGCGCCACGAGCCGGAAGTCATGCGCAAGTAGCCTCGTGGCCGGAAACGCGCAGCGAGAAGGGCGGCACCCGTGCGGGTGCCGCCCTTCTCGCATGCTCAGCCTGTGCCGGACCTTCGCCTGTCCTAGTAGGCGCTGTCCACGTTGTCGATCGAGCCGTAACGGTCGGCCGCGTAGTTGGCGGCAGCCGTGATGTTGGCGACCGGGTGGTACTGGTCGTGCGGCGTACCGGCGACGTGGTACGTGTCGAAGGTCGGCTTGATGACCTGCAGCAGACCCTTCGACGGGATGCCGTTCTGGGCGTTGATGTCCCAGTTGTTGATCGCGCGCGGGTCACCGGAGGACTCGCGGATGATGTTGCGGTGCAGCCCCTCGTACGTACCGGGGATGCCCTTCTCCTTCATGATGGCCAGGGCCTCACGGATCCAGCCGTCGAGGTTGTTGGCGTAGACCGGCTTGCGCGCGGCGGCGCGGCTCGCGGCCGCGCGCTCGTCGGCGCGCTTCTTGGCCTCGGCCTTGACCTTGGCTTCGGCAGCTGCCTTCGCCTTGGCGGCCGCCACGGCCTTGGCGTCGGCCTTGGCGCGAGCCTCGGCCACGGCCTTGGCGACCTTGTCGGCGCCGACCTGCTGCTGCGTGATGCTCGTGTGCACTGTCTTGGCCTGGGCGCTGTCGGCGGCTGCGGTCCAGGCCACCGGGGCTACGGCGGCCACGGACTGCGTGTCGGCCTCGGCGGACGCGTTGCCGGGGACGAGCGAGAACGTGAGGGCGGCGGCGCCGAGGGCGGCGACACCTGCGATCGAGAACTTGTGGTTCTTGTTCAGGCGGCTATAGCCAGGGGTGCGAGACGCGGACATGCAGACGTACCTCTTCGAATAGCGGAAGCCGCGGAGTCCGCGACGGCAGCCATTGTTAGCGTCCGCAAAATCCTGTGGCAAAGGTGTGACGTACGATCCCCGGTAGTGGACGACGACCGCCGCCTACCTGCCTGGCCCGGGGCGATACCCAGTCCAAACGCCCCTTATGCATCAACTACGGGCCTTCGTAAGTGACGTGTGTCCTATGCGCGGGCTCACATCGGGCACGTACCGAACTCACCAATAGTTGCTCATGCGATGCTCAGCGTGAGCACCCTCCCGGCTCGGCGTGCGCACCTCCCTTGGCCTCCCCGGGCAGGAGCAGGTGTACGTCGCCGAACTCGTGCCAGAGGTAGCGCTGCCTCAGCGCCTCGGCGTATCCGCGGCGCAGGGCGGCCCGCCCCGCGATCGCCTCGAGCATCAGCAGGTGCGACGCCTGCGGCTCGTGCAGCCCGGTCAGCAGACCGTCGACCACACGTACGCCGCGCTCCGGCGTGACCACGAGCCCGGTCCAGCCCGCGGCCTCCCGCACCACGCCGTCGGGCCCGGCCGCCGACTCCAGCGCCCGCACGGCCGTCGTCCCGACCGCGACGATCCTCCCGCCGTCGGCCCGGGCAGCGTTCACCAGCCGCGCCGTCGCGGCCGGCACCGCGAAGCGCTCCGGGTACGGCGGCTCGTGCGCCTCGGCCGAAGCGACCCCCGTATGAAGGGTGAGCGGCGCGAACCGGACGCCCCGGCGCACCAGCTCCGCCACCGTCGACGGAGTGAAGGGCCGCCCGGCGCTCGGCATCTCCGCCGAGCCCGAACCGTCGGCGGACCGCACGGCGAAGACCGTCTGGTACGCCGCCAGGGGCTGGTCCCGCTCGGTGTACCCGTACCGGATGGGCCGCCCGTACCGGCGCAGCAGCCCCGGCACCTCACCGCCGGCCACCCGGGCCCACCACAACCGCTCCCCACCCGGCGCGACGGGCTCCTCCAGCCCGAGCCACCCGCCCCCGGGCAGCCGCACCACGGTCCCCGCGGGCCCGCCGAGGCGCGGCCGGGTGGCCCCGGAGCCCAGGGGAGTGCGCAGCTCGACGGCCCAGCGCCGGTCGTCGCCCTCGGTGGAGAAGTGCACGACCACCCGTTCGACCGGCCCGTCGGCCGCCGCCTCCACCCAGCCGTCCACCGCCGCCGCCAGCGTCGGCGACGTATTCACCACCAGCACGTCTCCCGCCCGCAGCAGCCCGGCCAGCTCCCGGAACGCGTGGTGCGAGATCTCGGTACCCCGCGACACCAGCAGCCGCACATCGTCACGCCCCGCGCCACGCTCCTCGGCGGGCACCCGGGCGGAAAGCTCCTCGGGCAACTCCTCCCCCCACCGCGCC
This sequence comes from Streptomyces sp. NPDC055287, assembly GCF_053646035.1. NCBI lineage: Bacteria > Bacillati > Actinomycetota > Actinomycetes > Kitasatosporales > Streptomycetaceae > Streptomyces > Streptomyces sp. NPDC055287. The sequence continues at coordinate 257,606 of NZ_JBSHNE010000011.1, forward strand.
CCCACCCGTTTCCCGCCGCCCTCCGGCAGCGGGGCCTTCCCCGACGTCGCGCCCGTACCGTCGGAGGCCGGGCGGCCGCCCGGGCGCCGCCGACGGGTGAAGCCCGGGGCGTCACCGAACCCCCCGCCCGCCCCCGCCTCCCGTATGCCGCCGCCTTCCCCCTCCCCACGTGGGCCGGTCGCGTCCCTCATCGGTCCTCCTCCCCGAGCGCCGAAGCCGCATACCGCCCACTGGCCGGCCGAGGCCGCCCGTCGAGCAGTCGAAGCAACGCCGGAACGGCGGCCGCCGGCTCCGGCCGCCACCCGTCGTCGTCCGGTACGGCGGCCGCGTACAGATCCGTCCGCATGTCGCCCGGATCGACCACCCACACCCGCAGCGCCGGCTCCTCCGCCGCCAGTACCGCCGAGAGCTGGTCGAGCGCCGCCTTCGAAGCCCCGTACCCGCCCCAGGTCTCGTACGCCTCCACCGCGGCGTCCGAACTCACCGAGATCACCGCGCCGCCCTCCCCGTCCCGGCCGGCCGCCGCCCGCAGCAGCGGCAGCGCTTCCCGCACGAGCCCGAGCGCCGCCACCACATTCGTCTCCAGCGCGGCCCGCAGCCCATCCAGCGGCAACGCCTCCAGCCGTACGAGCGGCTCCGCACCCAGCGCGCTCGCGTTGTTCACCAGCAGATCCAGCCCGCCGAGCCCCCGCGCGGCGGCCACCAGCTCCTCCCGGTGCGCCGCGTCGGTGACATCCCCGGCCACGGCCACCACCCGCGTCCCGTACCCGCGCGCCTCCCGCGCCGCGCCCTCCAGTACGGCGCCGGTCCTGGCATCCAGCACCAGGTCCCAGCCCCGCTCGGCGAGCGCTGTCGCCAGCGCCCTCCCCAGCCCCTTCGAAGCCCCCGTGACGACCGCAACCGGCATGACAACCGTCCCCTTAGTCGCACCTTCACCGCATCCGTGCCTTCACCGTAGGAACCGGCGCCCGCCCGGCGCCTCGTGCTCGGGCCCCATCCCGCGGGGGCACTTCGGCCTACGCCCACCGCACCAGGCATTTCGACCTACGTCCTGCGCCCTGGGTTCGGGCCTCCGCAGGTCCGATACGGCCACCGCACCCCGCCGGTACGGTGACCACATGACCCTTCGAGCAGGGGAGACCGCATCCCCCCGCTCCGGCCTCACCGCCGTGAGCACCGCACTGCTCGCCATGAGCCGGCACCTGGAAGTGCGCGACGTTCTCAAGACGATCGTCGCCTCCGCACGCGAGCTCCTCGACGCCGAGTACGCCGCCCTGGGCGTCCCCGACGACCACGGCGGCTTCGCCCAGTTCGTGGTCGACGGCGTCAGCGACGAGCAGTGGAAGGCCATCGGCCCGCTGCCCCGCCAGCACGGCATCCTCGCCGCGATGCTGCACGGCGCCGAGACCGAGCGTCTCGCCGACGTACGCAAGGACCCGCGCTTCGAGGGCTGGCCGTCCGCACACCCGGACATGTCCGATTTCCTCGGCCTGCCCATCCGCGACGGCGACGAGGTCATCGGCGCCCTCTTCCTCGCCAACAAGCGCTGCGACAAGCCCGACGGAGCCTGCGGTTTCACCGAGGACGACGAGGAACTGCTCGGCATGCTCGCCCAGCACGCCGCGATCGCCCTCACCAACGCCCGCCTCTACGAGCGCAGCCGTGAGCTGACCATCGCCGAGGAACGCTCCCGCCTTGCACACGAGCTCCACGACGCCGTGAGTCAGAAGCTCTTCTCCCTGCGCCTCACCGCCCAGGCCGCCGCCGCCCTCGTCGACCGCGACCCGGCCCGCGCCAAGGGCGAGCTCCAGCAGGTGGCCGCGCTGGCCGCCGAGGCGGCCGACGAACTGCGCGCCGCAGTCGTCGAGCTGCGCCCCGCCGCCCTCGACGAGGACGGCCTGATCGCCACCCTGCGCACCCAGATCCAGGTCATGGACCGCGCCCACGCCGCCCGGGTCACCTTCCACAGCATCGGTGTACGGGCCCTCCCCGCCGCCCAGGAGGAAGCCCTCCTGCGGGTCGCCCAGGAGGCACTGCACAACGCGCTGCGCCACTCCGGCGCCGCCCACGTCGACGTCGTACTCGAAAAGCACGGCCAGGGCGCCCGGCTGCGGGTCACGGACGACGGCAGCGGCTTCGATCCGAAGACCGTACGCAGAGCGGGCCGCCACCTCGGCCTGGTCTCGATGCGCGACCGCGCGGGCGGCGCGGGCGGCAGGCTCACCGTGGAATCGGCGCCCGGCAAGGGCACCATGATCGAGATGGAGGTCCCCGGTGGCTGAGGCCCAAGCACGACCGACGGAGAACGGGATCCGCGTCCTGCTGGTCGACGACCACCAGGTGGTGCGCCGAGGCCTGCGCACGTTCCTGGAGGTCCAGGACGACATCGAAGTCGTCGGGGAGGCCGCGGACGGGGCGGAGGGAGTCGCCCGCGCCGAGGAGCTGCGCCCCGACGTCGTACTGATGGACATCAAGATGCCGGGCACGGACGGCATCGACGCCCTGCGCAAACTCCGTGAACTGGCCAACCCGGCCAAGGTGCTCATCGTCACCAGCTTCACCGAGCAGCGGACCGTGGTCCCCGCCCTGCGGGCCGGCGCCTCGGGCTACGTCTACAAGGACGTGGACCCGGATGCCCTGGCCGGCGCGATCCGCTCCGTACACGCGGGCCATGTCCTCCTCCAGCCGGAGGTCGCGGGCGCCCTGCTCGCCCAGGACGAGGGCAACGGCGGCACGGGCCGGGGGACCACGCTCACCGAACGCGAGCGGGAAGTGCTGACACTGATCGCCGACGGCCGCTCCAATCGGGAGATCGCCCGCGCCCTGGTCCTCTCGGAGAAGACCGTCAAGACACATGTTTCGAACATCCTGATGAAGCTGGATCTGTCCGACCGCACCCAGGCGGCGCTGTGGGCCGTCCGGCATGGGATTACGGGTTAATCGGACGGTCTACATCCAGTCCGAGATTCATACCGTCGGGTGTATGTCCCCCGAATGGCGCATCCAGATCGGCCGGGGACCGTTCTTCATGGCGTGCTGCGGCGCTGGCCGCAGCGACGTCTAGGAGGATCCTGAAGTGAAGAACCTGAAGAAGGCCGCTGCCGTCACCATGGTCGCGGGTGGCCTCATCGCCGCCGGAGCCGGTGCTGCCTCCGCCACCGACAGCGGTGCGCAGGCCCAGGGCAAGGCCGTCCACTCGCCGGGCGTCGGTTCCGGCAACCTGGTCCAGGTCCCGGTCCACGTCCCGGTGAACGCCGTCGGCAACACCGTCAACGTCATCGGCGCCCTCAACCCGGCCTTCGGGAACGACGGCATCAACCGCTGACCCACCCCGGTCGAGCGGTGCCACCGGCCCCCAGGCACACACGCCTGGGGCCGGTCGCGTGCCGGGGGCCCGCACCGACCCGGGCCGGGCCCCCGGCCCGCATCCCTCAGCGCCCCCGCTCCCGCTCCTCCACCCACGCGTTGTACGCCGCCACCTGGGCCCGCCGCGCGACCCGCTCCACCGGCCGCAGCGCCTCCCCGCGCGCCGCCATCTCCGAAGCGCTCACCGCGCCGCCGTGCCCGTTCTCGCACGCCACCGAGATGAGCAGCCCCACCCGCTGCGCCAGCTCAAGCACGCGTACCGCCCGCGGCGGATAGCCGGGAGCGAGCACCTCACCGCCGCCAACCTCCACCCGAGCCCGGTACGCGTCGATCGCCGCCTCGGCCACCGGACCCGACCCCGCCACATCGAGCCGCGACAGGACCGCCGTCGCATCGCGCAGTGCCTCCGCGAGCTCCCGCTCGGCCTCCCCGAGCGAGGGCACATCGGCGGGCGGAGCCTCCCGCACGGTCAGGCAGTGCCACGTCACCTCGACCCGCACATCTCCGGCCGGCCCCACCTCGTACACCTCCGGCACCAGCCCCAGCGCCGCTCCCGAGCAGACCACCGCCTCCTCCGCCTCCAGTGCCCGCGCGTTGAACTCCGGCGGTCCGCTGAGGCCCAGCGGATGACCCGACGCAGGCAGCGCCACCCGGAATCCGGTGGCCCCGAGCGCCCGCAACCGCCCCAGGGCCAGCGTGAGCCCGACGGGCCCCACCTCCCCGGGTACACCGTCCACCCGGTGCACCGCGTCCTCCCCGACAATGGCGAGCGCTACGTGATCCGGCGAAGCAAGTCCGGCCAAAAGGGCATTTCCCCATGCGGCCAGTCGTCCTGAGCGAGGTTCGGAAAGCATGGCCCCAGCCTAGGGAATGGACCTAGCAGCCGGACCACTCGAGCGGTGGCGTAGGTTTTCCCCTGGAGCTGTGCCCACAGGCACACCCGACATTCTCGAGACTGCATGGGGAGACAACGCGCTCATGAGCGATGTACTGGAGCTGGTGGACGTATCCGTGGTCCGCGACGGACGCGCTCTGGTGGACGACGTCTCCTGGTCGGTCAAGGAGGGCGAGCGCTGGGTGATCCTCGGCCCGAACGGCGCCGGCAAGACCACCCTGCTGAACGTCGCCTCCAGCTACCTCTTCCCGTCCACCGGCAGCACCAAGATCCTCGGCGAGACGCTCGGCAGCCCCGGCACCGACGTGTTCGAGCTCCGCCCGCGCATCGGCATGGCCGGCATCGCGCTGGCCGACAAGCTGCCCCGGCGCCAGACCGTCCTCCAGACGGTGCTCACCGCGGCGTACGGCATGACCGCCACCTGGCACGAGAACTACGACGAGGTCGACGAGCAGCGCGCCCGCGCCTTCCTCGACCGCCTCGGTATGACGGAGTACCTGGACCGCAAGTTCGGCACGCTCTCCGAGGGCGAGCGCAAGCGCACGATGATCGCCCGCGCGATGATGACCGACCCCGAGCTGCTGCTCCTCGACGAGCCCGCCGCCGGGCTGGACCTCGGGGGCCGCGAAGACCTCGTCCGCCGCCTCGGCCGCCTGGCCCGCGACCCGTACGCCCCCTCGATGATCATGGTGACCCACCACGTCGAGGAGATCGCTCCCGGCTTCACCCACGTCCTGATGATCCGGCAGGGCAAGGTCCTCGCCGCGGGCCCCGTGGAGACCGAACTGACCTCCCGCAACCTCTCCTTGTGCTTCGGCCTCCCGCTCGTCGTCGAGCGCCGGGCCGACCGCTGGACCGCCCAGGGCCTGCCGCTCACCTGACCGGGGCCATGCCCGCACCCTGTCCGCGAAGACCGCCCGCACCTACCATGACCATGTGGACATCGACGCATGGGTGTGGTGGCTGATCGGCGCCGTCGGGCTGGGAATTCCGCTCGTGGTGACCGCGATGCCCGAGTTCGGAATGCTGTCGGCAGGAGCGGTCGCCGGCGCCGTGACCGCGAGCCTGGGCGGCGGGATGGTCGCCCAGGTGCTGGTCTTCGCCGCCGTCTCGGTCGCCCTGATCGCGGTCGTACGTCCGATAGCCGCCCGCCACCGCTCCGAACGGCCCCAACACGCCACCGGCATCGACGCGCTGAGAGGGCGTCAGGCAGTGGTGCTCGAACGGGTCGACGGCAGCGGCGGCCGGATCAAACTCGCCGGCGAGGTGTGGTCCGCACGCTCCCTCGACGCGGAACAGAGCTTCGAACCCGGCCGGCAGGTCGACGTTGTCGAGATCGACGGAGCCACGGCCGTAGTGATGTGACCGGCCAGGTAAGCCGAACACCCCGCACACCGGCCCGCGTTCTGGGAAGATTGATCATCAGATCGTCCGCGCACGGCCTGGCCGGTCTCCCGAGAAGCACGACACGAAGGGCACGGGAAACGCGATGTCATCCGTCATCATCGTCCTGATCATTCTGGTGGTGCTGGTATTCATCGCCCTGATCAAGACGATCCAGGTCATCCCGCAGGCCAGCGCCGCCATCGTGGAGCGCTTCGGCCGCTACACCCGCACGCTCAACGCCGGCCTGAACATCGTCGTCCCGTTCATCGACTCGATCCGCAACCGGATCGACCTCCGCGAACAGGTCGTGCCCTTCCCGCCCCAGCCGGTGATCACCCAGGACAACCTGGTCGTCAACATCGACACGGTCATCTACTACCAGGTCACCGACGCCCGGGCCGCGACGTACGAAGTCGCCAGCTACATCCAGGCGATCGAGCAGCTCACGGTCACTACGCTCCGCAACATCATCGGCGGCATGGACCTGGAGCGGACCCTGACCTCCCGCGAGGAGATCAACGCGGCGCTGCGCGGCGTCCTCGACGAGGCCACGGGCAAGTGGGGCATCCGCGTCAACCGCGTCGAGCTCAAGGCGATCGAGCCGCCCACCTCCATCCAGGACTCGATGGAGAAGCAGATGCGCGCCGACCGCGACAAGCGCGCCGCCATCCTCACGGCCGAGGGAATCAGGCAGTCCGCGATCCTCACCGCCGAAGGCGAGAAGCAGTCCGCGATCCTGCGCGCCGAAGGTGAGGCCAAGGCGTCCGCACTGCGCGCCGAGGGCGAGGCGCAGGCCATCCGTACGGTCTTCGAGTCCATCCACGCGGGCGACCCGGACCAGAAGCTCCTCTCGTACCAGTACCTCCAGATGCTCCCCAAGATCGCCGAGGGCGACGCCAACAAGCTCTGGATCGTCCCCAGCGAGATCGGCGACGCACTCAAGGGCCTCAGCGGCGCCTTCGGCAATTTCAGCGGCGGTGGCCCCGGCTTCAACACGGGCCAGGAACGCCGCCAGGAACCCCCCATCGACTGACCTGCCGACCGAAGCGGGCCCACCGTCGTGCATGATCGGTGCATCAAGCAACGATCATGCACGAAGGGCACACCGTGACCATCTGGGAGATGCTCGCCGTCTTCGCCGCGGGCGTGGGCGCCGGGACCATCAACACCATCGTCGGTTCCGGCACCCTCATCACCTTCCCGGTCCTGCTCGCCACCGGCCTGCCGCCGGTGACCGCGACCGTCTCCAACGCCCTCGGGCTGATCCCCGGCTCGATCAGCGGCGCCATCGGCTACCGCAAGGAACTCACCGGCCAGCGCCGCCGTATCCTGCGCCTGGGTGCGGCCGCCGCCGCCGGAGGCATCTGCGGAGCCGCACTGCTCCTCGCACTCCCACCGACCGCCTTCGAGACGATCGTCCCGGTGCTTGTCGCCCTCGCCCTCGTCCTGGTGGTGCTGCAACCCCGCATCACCAAGGCCGTCCAGGCCCGCCGCGAGCGAAACGGCACCCGCACCGACGCCGACGGCGGCCCGCTCCTCATCACCGGCCTGCTGCTTGCCAGCGTGTACGGCGGCTACTTCACCGCGGCGCAGGGAATCATCTACGTCGCGCTCATGGGCATGCTGCTCACCGACACCCTGCAACGACTGAACGCCACCAAGAACGTCCTCGCCGCGATCGTCAACACCGTCGCCGCGACCTTCTTCCTCTTCGCCGCGGAATTCGACTGGACGGCCGTAGCCCTCATCGCAGTCGGCTCGACCCTCGGCGGCCAGCTCGGCGCCAAGATCGGCCGCCGCCTGCCCCCCACCGCCCTGCGCGCCCTGATCGTGGCCGTCGGCACGGTCGCGATCGTCCAACTGCTGCTGCGCTGACGCGACGCGCAGAAGCCCGCCTCCCCACGAAGGCGGGCTCACGCGTGATGCGGGCTAGGCGGACTGCGCCAGCCACTCCGGCAGCGCCGACCGCTCGTCCGCTCCGAGCGCCAGCAGCATCGCGTCGGCGGGCGACGGCACGAACGGCCGGCGCAGCAGCGGCATCCCCGCCTCGTCCGGCGTACGGTCGGCTTTGCGGTGGTTGTCCTCCGCGCAGGACGCCACCGTATTCAGCCAGCCGTCCCCGCCACCCTGGGCCTTGGGCACCACGTGGTCGACGGTGGTGGCCCGCCGCCCGCAGTACGCGCACCGGTGCTGGTCCCGTATCAGCACACCGCGCCGCGACCACGGTGCCTGTCTTCGGAAAGGCACCCGGACATAGCGGCACAGCCTGATCACCTGCGGCACCGGAAGCTCCACGGCGGCCGCCCGCATCCGCAGTCCGGGGTGGGCCTGTTCGACGACGGCCTTGTCCGTCAGGACGAGCACCACCGCCCGGTTCAACGTCACCGTAGACAGCGGCTCGAAGCTCGCGTTCAGTACCAGCGTGTCCCGCATCCCGCCCACCCTCCCTGCGCCGGCCCACCCCGTGGCGGGCTTGGATCAACTCTGACCGGGCACACCGAGATGGACAACGCAATAAAAAGATGCCCGTCCCTGATCTCTTCCAAGACCAGGGACGGGCAAACAGAAAGTGAACGGTCAACTCGCCGCAGGAGCCTCGTATTCGGCGACCAGCTGCGCACGCCCGAGCGTGTGGAACCGCAGGTTGAATCCCACCGCGGCGGGGGAGGTGTCGGCGTCGGGCCCGAGCTTCTCCGTGTCCACCGCGTACACGGTGAAGACATACCGGTGCTTCTCGCCCGCAGGGGGCGCCGCCCCGCCGAAGTCCTTCGACCCGTAGTCGTTACGGGCCTGAATCGCGCCCTGCGGCAACCCCTCGAACTTCCCGCTGCCCGCTCCGGCCGGCAACTCCGTCACCGACGCGGGAATGTCGAACACGGTCCAGTGCCAGAACCCACTGCCGGTCGGCGCGTCGGGATCGAAGCACGTCACGGCAAAGCTCTTCGTCCCGGCGGGAAATCCTTCCCACCGCAAGTGCGGCGAGGTATTGCCGGCCGCGTACACCTGAGCGTCCCGCAACACCGCGCCGTCCGCGATGTCCTCGCTCACCACAGTGAACGAGGGCACCGGCGGATGGAAGTCATGAGGAAGCGGCGGCCTCTTCGCCTCGGACACGTCTGAACCTCCGATTGGACTTGCTACTTGACGGCTGCCGAGCCTAGAGCCAGTTGCGCTGGCCGCCGACCTGGGCGAGCCACTGGTTGAGGTAAGCCACCCAGTCGGTTCCCTGGAAGTCGTTCAGCCCGACCTTGAAGGCCCGGTACGAGTCGCTGCTCTCACTGAAGAGCCCCGGCTTCTTGTCCATCTCCAGCACGACATCCATCTCGCGGTCGTCCGCGACGAAGGTCAGCTCGACCTGGTTCAGCCCGCGGTACTGCTGCGGCGGCAGGAACTCGATCTCCTGGTAGAACGGCAGCCGCTGACGCGTCCCCCGGATGTGGCCGCGCTCCATGTCGGCGCTCTTGAACCGGAAGCCCAGCTGTACGAAGGCATCCAGAATCGCCTGCTGCGCCGGCAGCGGGTGCACGTTGATCGGGTCGAGGTCGCCGGAGTCCACGGCGCGCGCGATCTCCAGCTCGGTCGTGACACCGATGTTCATGCCGCGCAGCTGCTGACCGGCGATGCTGGTGATCGGCGTCTCCCAGGGAATCTCCAGCCCGAACGGCACCACGTGCACCGCGCCCGCCTTCACCTCGAAGGCACCACCGAGCCGCTGCTTCGTGAATTCGATGTCCTGCTTGACCTCCTGGTCACCGCCCTCGACCTCGACGCGTGCCTGCAGACCGACGGAAAGCCCCTCGATCTGCTGGTCGACCGAGCCGCCCTGGATACGCACCTCGCCCTGCACTACACCGCCGGGCACGACGTTCGCCTCGGTCAGCACCGTCTCCACCGACGCGCCACCGGCACCCAAGCTCGCAAGCAACTTCTTGAAGCCCATGACTTCTCCCAGATCTTTTGGTTCTGACTCTGACCAGTACGAACGCGGAAGGACCACGCCCGGTTCCGCGGCCCCCACCCTGGCAAAGCACGCGCCTCAAGGCCAGCTACCCGAACGGGCGACTTCCACTACGCTCGGAGGGCATGATCACGGACCCCGACCGTACGCCGCTCCCCAGGATGTTCTTCGACCGCCCCGTACTGGAGGTCGCCCCCGACCTGCTCGGGCGCACCCTCGTACGACTGACCGACGAGGGACCGATCGAACTCCGCATCACCGAGGTCGAGGCCTACGACGGCGCAGGCGACCCCGGGTCGCATGCGTACCGGGGAAGGACTCAGCGCAACGCATCGATGTTCGGCCCGCCCGGGCATGCGTACGTCTACTTCATCTACGGCATGTGGTTCAGCCTCAACCTGGTCTGCGGCCAGGAGCGCACCGCGAGCGGAGTCCTCCTGCGCGGGGGAGAGGTAACGCGGGGCCAGGAGCTGGTGCGCGAACGTCGACTCTCGGCCCGAAGTGACAAGGAACTGGCCAAAGGCCCCGCACGCCTCGCCACCGGCCTCGCCATCGACCGCACCCTCGACGGCACCGACCTCTGCGCCGGCCCCGACTCCCCTCTCGCTGTACTGCACGGCGCCCCCGCCCCCGCTGACCTGGTGCAGAACGGTCCACGCACCGGCGTGGGCGGCGAGGGCGCGGACCACCCCTGGCGTTTCTGGATCGACGGGGACCCCACGGTCAGCCCTTTCAGGGCCCACACGCCACGCCGCCGACGAAGTTGACGTGGCCCCGGCGGACGCCTAATGTAGCCCGAGCCGCTTGACACGGGCACTGCTGTCGGTACGGGCTTTCGAGCCAACCGGAGCACCTCGAGGCGGCCAACCACTATTACGATTTCCCTGACGGGTTCGATTTCGGCATGCCCGAATTCTTGCCCACCGGCTCGATTATGAGCCGCAAGGGAAATCCGCTAAAGTAGTGACCACGCCGAAAGGGAAACGCGAAAGCGAAAACCTGAAAGCAACCCCGCCGACGGGGAATCGGACACGAAAGAGTCTGATAGAGTCGGAAACACGAAATGCCGAACGAAAGCCCGGAGGAAAGCCCGCGAGGGTGAGTACAAAGGAAGCGTCCG